>JAISOY010000159.1 GCA_031275285.1 Bacteroidales bacterium
TTGAACCTGATTTTATTGCAGTCAGACCCCAAAAAGGAATGGTTATCAGGAATATGGATGCATGGCTTATTGATGGTATAAAAAGCGCCAACGCATTAAAGAGAAAAACGATCACTACAATAGATCAATCGGGACATTTGTCTAATACCCTTACCGATAAATCGGAAATACGTTTCATGAATTTTGACATTCCCGTCGGAGATATTTTTAACACCAAGAAAATTAAATTTTTAGTGGACGGGAAAGAAATTGTTTATGACATCGCTAAGTCTGAATGGGAATAAAAAATAAAAATAATTATAAATCAATAAATTGAAAAACAATGAAAACATTAATCCTCAGAAAAAAAGAAGGAAGGTTCCAGATTCGTGGAATGAAAAGAAGTTTGCTGTCGGCGTTGTGCGTCATTGCCTTTTCCTGTGCCTGTTTTGCCCAGGATGTTATTGTAACGAAGGATTCGAAGAAAATTGAGGCCAAGGTAACAGAAATAAGTGTAGAACATGTTAAGTACAGACTGTTTAATCACCAGGATGGTCCTGTATATACGCTTCCGAAAAGCGATATCGTTACCATCGTTTATCAGAACGGAACGGTAGAAACGTTTGTGTCGGAAACCACACCCACAAAAACATCCCAGGCGTCGCCTAAGACCGTTCCCACATCCACGCAACCGACGGTATCCGTACAGCCGGTGCAGGTATCTACACGACCAACATCGACAACCGCTTCCGTCTCTGCGAAGTCCGCAGCGAGAAATAACCAGATTGCAAGGTTTGGGGTTAAATTCGGCCTCAATCTTGCATCGGAGATGGTTGATGAAGGGAGTACCGACACACGTGCCGGAATTCATATCGGAGGCTTTGTGGCGTTTAGACTCGGCAATATAGTGGATCTTCAACCTGAAATACTCTACTCAATGCAGGGAGCAAAGAGTACTTCAGGAGGTACAGAGATGATAGATAAGTTTGATTATATCAATGTGCCATTAATAGTGAAAATTTTTGTCACCAGGAACCGTACGTTCAGTATCGATCTGGGCCCGCAGTTCGGATATATGGTCAATGCGAAGTTGAAATCCGGGAATACTACATTGAACCTTTTTGATTATACAGATGATCTTAATAGATTTGATGCATCCATAGCACTGGGGGTATCCTATCTGTTTGACTTTGGCCTTGACTTGTATTTCCGCGGCAACATTGGATTAACCAAAATAGCGGAAAGCATGGACCACAAGAACAGTGTATTTCAACTCGGGGTAGGATACAGGTTCTAACTGTATGAAAAGTAACCCATGTTGTCCTAAAATTAATATTTAGAGAAAAGAAAGAAGAACCCAGAAAACCCAATGTGCCACACGATTTTCAGGCGTGTGGCACATCGGGTTTTAATAATGACTATGAATTGTGGGCAATAAAAATAAAAAACCTCACAATTATATTTTTCTTTTTCTCACAGGTGGTGAAACTCCAATGGAACAGAAAAAGAGAATCCAGAATGTCATGCGAAGGATGAATAAGAAATTAAAAATGATAAGTGAGGAATTAGGTATTTCCGGGATAAGCACATACACCGGCAAACATTCATATGTAAGTATTTTGAAACATAGCGTAGCCAATATTGCTTATATTTCCGAAAGCTTAGGTCATAGCAATTTAAGGACAACTGAAAATTATCTGGCTTCTTTTGAGAAAGAAGAACGCATTAAAATGCTGCATTGCATACTCAGGAATTTAATGAATGAGTTTGGTCCGAAAATACCATAAATTTGGAACTAAAAGGATAAATATTTTGTCATATATTTATGCTATTTATGTGACAGGATTAATTTGAAATTGCCTGAAAAACAGGTAAAAATGTATATCCGACAGTAATGTAACTCTACCTGTTTTCCTCGTTGTAAAGCAGGAAATATGCATACCAAAAAATATTGTCGAATTCGATAATTTTTGCTAAATTTGTAATATATAAACGCAAAATAGTTTGCATGAGCAAGAGATTGGTTCATTTGGATTTTGAAATTGATAAATTAACTCATTCCATTGAAAATACTTTTTCGGGCGACAGCTTTACAACAGACATTTTACCTCTTACAAGGCACGATTTAAAACAGGTAACCAAGAAAAACAGGTGGAATTTCAATTGGAAGGAAGAGTTTGACAATCCGAGCAAAGATGTATATAAACTGACCATCGTGCAAAATCCTGACATTATTGACAGATATTATAAAATGTAATAGTTGTGGGTTATATAAAAGAACCGGATGGTGTCGATTTTGTGATTGCCCCGTCGTCATATACTGATGAGGATAGAGAAGCTATAAGCGCCCACCTTCGGGAGTATAAGGCTAAGAAACGGTTAAAAGTAAAACAGTCAAACGTACACCTAAACGTAAGACTACAACGACATAGTTTTTATAAATATTGCATTTTACATATATTGTTATAAACTTTGCATAAAATAGACCTTGACAGAGCAAAAGGCCTAATAAATATCGAAAACGTCTGATACTATTGACAAAATGATCAATAAAAATGCTTTTATTGTAAGATATCAGGCAATATAATTTATACCTTTGTGTTGGATCAATTTTGGAACTATGGATGCAACAACGGTAAAGAATACTAACCACCGGTTTAACTTGAGGTATTGGAGAAATACTAATCAAGATGCTTTAATTAGCAACTCTTAATGAGTGGTTTAAAATCTGATAATATGGGTTTAGCCAAATATTTAAAATTAGGAAAAATCAATGTCAATTCCAAAGACAGGTGTATCGAAATTGACGGGGAAACAACTATAATTCCTTATGAAAAAATTACCAATTCGGATTGGGGAGCGATTTATGAAAAATACGTTGGTCAAATTTTTGAAGATAACGGGTATGAAGTTATATACAACGGCTTAAATTTGGGGTTCATAGATAAAGGGATTGATTTAATTGCAAAAAATGCTTCAAATATTATATTGATTCAATGTAAATATTTTAAAGGATTTATCACAAAGAACAAGATAGAATGGATTTTATATAAGGCTTCTAAAGAATTATTGAAAAATTATTATGCTTCTGGTAAAAAAGTAACTTTTATGCTTGTCGTGAATAGCATTGATAATAATTTTTCCAAACAAAAGCCAAAGGGATTTAATCCAAATTATGAATCACCAAATGCTAAAATAGAATATCCCTTATTACAATATTTTCTAGACCATAACTATACCCAAGATAAAATAAAGTTGGCTTGTAAAGAAATAACTATGGAAAGATAAAAAGGATAAATCTTGTGGGCAAATCGTGGGCAATAAAACAAAAAGCCTCACAAATTTACTTGTAAGGCTTTGATTTTCAGTGTCGGGGTAGCAGGATTCGAACCTGCGACCCTCTGCTCCCAAAGCAGATACGCTAACCGGACTGCGCTACACCCCGAATGAAAAATGAGGTGCAAAGGTAACAAAATATTTTTTGTCTGCAAGGACTTTCTCATCAAAAAATCTATAGATAGTTTGTTTCTAGTAACTTTTGTAGAAGTTTTTCGTATATCTTTGTAAAAGGAAAAGCATGGAATAAAAAATGCTTAAAGAGTGACATGTCTCTTTTTTGTCTGATTGACAATGCTTTGTGGTGTTTTGTGATCGTGGGCTTTGTTAATATCTGAAGCATTTAGATTCATTTTTTCTTAGTCGACAGACTTTATTTTTTGAGCATGAAGAAATTAATTTCTCTTTTTTGGGTACTTTATACATCTTTTTTTACAGTAAATGCTGTAGCGGGCATAAATGACATCTCCCCATCAGGGAATCCTTTGGCGGAGTTTGGCATAAATGCCAATATGATTGTTACAGTAACAGCATCCAATGTAAAATGTTTTGGCGATAACAATGGGGAGATTACGGTAAAAGTGGAACAAGGTGTTCCTCCCTATCAGGTCACAATAAATAATGCTACCTATACCTTGAATTCATCGCCTGCTTCTGTTACGGTTTCGGGATTATCCGGAGGCGACTATCCTATTGTCGTCACTGATAGTAATGGTGAACGGGAAGCGACTTCCCAGCTGGTAGAAGAGCCAATCAAATTAGATATTGTTATTTCAGAACAAAAGAACATCTGTCCGGATGAATCATTTGGAACAATTATCCGTGACATCAGGGGTGGATGGGATCCTGTTGCAGTTACCTGGTATAAGGATGGTGCATTGTTGGGTTCTCCCAACCCGACGAAACTGACGGAAGGACACTATGAGCTGGTGGCTGTGGATTTTGCTTTATGTACCAGTTCGGTAGAAGTAACCCTTTATAAACTAGACAAAATAGAATATGACGGTTTGGATGTCACTGGTGTTAACTGCCAGGGAACGAATACAGGGTCTGTAAAAATAATCAATCCCCGTGGGGGAGCCACAGGTGATTTTATTTATTGTGTCAAAGACCTGAACGATCAGGTTGTTCCCGGGTTTGATTATGCCCAATGGCCCAATGATCTTATTTCAGGATTGCCGGAAGGTGATTTTATCATTGAAGTAAAGGATAATGTGGCAACGGACTGTCTTCCTTTGAGGATCCCCGTAACTATTGATATCGATACCGGAATCGATATCGACAAAATATCTGTCACCGAACCGTCCTGTTTTGGTAGCAATGACGGATCGATCGATGGGATCAGGGTGCTGGGAAATACACAGCCGTTGGAATATAAACTGGAATATCCGGATGGCAATATATCCGGATGGCAACCCTCACCTTTATTTAATTCAATTTCAGCGGGAGACTATAAGGTATGGGTCCGAGAAATCACACCCGGCAGTTGTGAAGTATCCAAAGATACGACCATTGCAGGGCCGAAAGAATTAAAATTTGAAAACATTGTGGTCGATGATCCGGCATGTATGAAAATTCCTCAGGGGTCGATCAGTTTTGATGCAACAGGAGGAACCGGAGTATTGAGTGCCACATTAAATGGTAGCAGTTTATTGGGTAACCTGACGGATCCCATAGCCAATACATGGCATTTTCAAAAAGAATTGATCAAAGGCGGAAATATAGTTGTCCGGGTAACCGACGAACGGGGATGTAATGATACCATCATGCGTACAATCCCATACACCTCGGATCTTGAAATCGACTATTCTGTTATTGTTGAGAATGAATGTCCCGATGATGAGATAGCAAGTATCACCGTCCTTGCAAAAGATATATTAGGTGCGCCACATGCATATTTTGTATATGAGTTATACCGCGGACCTACTTCTGATGCCGTTTATCTTGAAGAAACAATCACCCAGACGGATATCACACAACCGGTGGTCTTTCAACAGTTGAAAAACGGAACCTATACTATATCAGTGTATGACGACCGGGCTCCGGTACCTTGCTATACCCCGGATTTAACTGTTGACGTATCAAATACGGATATTGTGACCATCGAAGACCTATTGGTGATTGACAATACCTGTACCGGAAAGGCCGAAGGTCGTTTGCTCTTCACCATTGTAGGAGACCCCTCTCACCTGAAATATGCCTATTCCCTCAATAACGGTCCGCAAACGGAGGTATCTTCAGATGCACAGGGCCGGGCTGATGTCGAGATACTGAATATGAAGGGTGGTAAGTATACCCTGACTGTTTATTATGGGAATTGTTCTATAGATAAAGAAATCAATATCAATGATCTGTCTTTGGTACTTCCGGCAGTCACAGCCGACGGGCTCACACGATGTGATCACGTTTCTGACGGAGCTATTCATATCAATATGTCCGATCCGGCAGGTGTACGTTACAAATACTGGTACAGTGGGTTGAATGATGGTGATTATATGAGTTTTTCTCCGGCAAATGGTCTCACTACAAGTATCAATGCACTACAAGCCGGGGATTATAAGGTCGTTGTACAGGATAAAAATGGTTGTTTATCAGACACGATCACACAGAATGTTCCGGATGTTCCACCCATGTCTTTCTCATATACACACATTACCGAAGCATTATGTATCGGAAAATACGATGGAGTTGTTGGTGTTACCGTTACCAATGGTGTAGCGCCCTATACTATCAGCGTACTTAGCAAACCTTCAGGTGCGATCGACCCAAAGATCAATCCTGATGCTACATACGATTTTATCATGGAAAATGTGTCCGGAGGTATTTATGAATTATTGGTTACCGGGAGTAACCAATGCTCCGCCACATTGGATATTGATGTCCAGGTATTGACAGCTGTTGAAATGGATATTACACCTACCGATGCCTCATGTGATATCAACGGAAATGAAATTCCCGGCTCTATACATGTCAAAGTGAAAGAACCTCTGTCCGGTACTTTTGTCTACTCGATAGACGGGAATGACGAAAATCCGACCACAGATACGGAACATATATTTTCTCCATTGGTGGGGGGTAGTTACCAGGTTAAAGTAACCGAGCAAACCGACGGTTGTTTTGTTAGTGAAGATGTAATTATCAGGGGAACAGAAGCTCCCGGAATTACATTTACACCATCAGCTACCTGTATAGGTATAGATGACGGTAAATTTACATTCACCATTCTTTCCGGAGGAGGTGATTACAGGTACCAGTTAACTTCGGATGGTATAGCTGATCCGGCAGCATGGATCGATGGGAGCACCGGCGTAATTACAGGCCTGGCGGCAGGCGATTATTGGTTGTTGATTTCAGATAAGCTGAATAATTGTGTCTGGCCATATCCGGTTGAAGTTTCTTCTATTCAGGAATTGACTTTTGATATCTTATTGCAAGAGACCCCGATTGCCAATTGTGT
Source organism: Bacteroidales bacterium (assembly GCA_031275285.1). Lineage (NCBI taxonomy): Bacteria > Pseudomonadati > Bacteroidota > Bacteroidia > Bacteroidales > Bacteroidales bacterium. The sequence continues at coordinate 6,773 of JAISOY010000159.1, forward strand.
AGTTGAAACAGACCTGACCCTGTTACCACAGGGAGGAACATTGCCATACAAGTACCAGATAGATAGCGAGCCGGAACAAAGCGGCCCGACATTCGCTGATGTAAGCGGAGGTTATCATAATTTGGTGTTAACCGATGCAAAAGGATGCCGGAAAGATTCTGTTTTTCTTGTTACCAAACCAACGGTTGATGTAAATATTGACGATTCAAAGCAATTATTATCATGCAACAATGATTCGAGTGGGTATCTGGTTTTAAAAGGTGCAGAGCTGTATGATTATAAATGGTATTTAAAAGATGGTGATGGCACTATTCTTTCCAATACCAATTCAATTTATGACCTTGCAGCAGGAGATTATGTGGTGGAAGTCAGCCGGCCTGATGGTTTATGTACTGTAGATTATACATTTACCGTAAGTGCAGCTACTTCTGTTGAAGTAAGTATTGATGATCAGGCACATGGATATTGTCCGGGCGATATGGTCACGCTCAACGGAAACGTAATGATTACGCCTAATCCCGGATCGTCGTCATATGTCGCAAACTGGATATTGCCTAATGGCGAAACCCTTGACTTCTCCACTAATAACCCATTGATATTTGTGGCTGAGAAAGGAGAAGTACAATTGATCGCCTCTTATAATCATTGTTCGGATATTCGGACCCATGAGTTGGATGTTACTACACCAACCCTTAATATTCCGGTCGATACGGTTTATATACCTAAAGGAGATACCTATATATTGAATGTAGAAGCATCTGGTTTTACAAATTACACCTGGGAAAGTATTCCCGGCGGTTATGCCGATCTGCCTTCTCCGGCAGGCATTGTAAGCTTAACCCGACCCGAACAGGCTTATCAGTTAAATCTCACATTGGTTGACGATAATTCCTGTACTGTAAGTGATTCTGTTTTCATCAGTTTTGCGTTTGATTTGTTCATTCCTAATGCATTCACTCCCAATGGAGATGGGATACATGATACATGGGTTTTCCATAATCTCGATCAATACAGTGAATTCCATTCTGTAGATGTGACTGTGTATAATCGGGCCGGGATCCTGGTTTATGAAGGCAAGGGATACAATAATGGTTCGGTGGTCTTTAACGGACGACGTGGAGGGAACGATTTACCCATCGGTACTTATTATTATGTGGTGAAGATAGGGTCGCGATCGATAACCGGTTCTGTAACCATTATCAGGTGATGATTTGAAATTATTGGTGTTGGCAAAATACAATAAAATGAAGAAATTTATTTTCTTACTGGTGATAGGATGTCTGGTGCTGGTCTACAAAGGTTCGGCACAGCAACTGCCTGTTTCATCAATATTTATAGAAAATCCGTTTTTGTTTAATCCTGCTGTGGCAGGTGTAGATGACGGATTTAAAGTACGGATGAATAATCGCTTTCAATGGCTGGGTTTTGCAGATGCTCCCATTACAAACCTATTGAGTGCATACGGCCCGCATAAAAATAAGAATATCGGATACGGAGGTACCATAGGTTATGACTCGGCGGGTCCCTATAGCAAATTTAATCTGAACGGGGCTTTCGCTACCAACGTCTCAATTAATGATCAGATACGCATTTCAATGGGGATCGGGTTAGGGTTCATACAATACCGCATTGACGGAAGCCAGCTCGAATTGGATGCTCCTGGTACTCCGCAAATCCAGGATCCATATGCGCCGCTTTCCCCCATGTCTACTTCCCTCCCTGATGCGTCTGCCGGTGTTTATGTATATCATAACAATTGGTATGCCGGGTTTTCAGCCCTTCAGTTGTTCAATAACAATGTCGTTTTTAACGGGGAAAACAGTGACCGGAACCGTTTAAAAACACATTTTTATGTCAATGGCGGATACAAATTTGTCCTGAATGAACAGTGGGAAATAGAACCTGCCCTATTGGTGAAAAAAGTAGACGCTACTCCCCTTCAGCTCGACCTGACGGGAAGAGTCACTTATCGCCAGCAATTCTGGGGAGGGATCAATCTGAGGAACACTTTCGAGTCTTTTGAAGATATTTCCATCATGATAGGGTATATCCACCAGAAGAATATACATATCGGATTGGCTTATGACCATACATTGGCAAAGATCGGTAAATTCAATTCAGGGACTATTGAATTGGTTTTAGGGTATAATTTCACTTCTATTAAAAATCGTCCCAAAAGCGATAAGTAATATCATTTTTTTGTTTCTGCTGAGAATAGCGGAGGATGATTTGTCATTGAATAGCCTAATGGCTATCTTTGTGCTATTAATCAAGTGATCATCGAAAAACGACCGTATATTTTTAAGCAGAATATGAAGACTTTGAAAAATCTCCCGAAATATGAAGAGATGATGCAACAGGTTGCATCATACCCTTTTGATGTGTTGAATGTCAACGGACATTTTCACACACCTTACTCATTCAGTGCTTTTACGGATATGGACCAGATCGCCGGAATGGCTGTCAGGGAAAATATCAGGGTATTGGGAATAAATGATTTTTATGTCATGGATGGCTATGAGGAATTTAATCAAATGGCTGTCCGGAATCAGATATTCCCCTTATTCAATATTGAAGCGATCGCATTGTCCAAAGATCAACAAGCCAAAGGTATCCGGGTAAATGATCCCAACAATCCCGGTCGTACCTATTTTAGCGGAAAAGGGTTGGATTTTCCGGTTACTTTGTCAGGCGAATACAAAGAATTGCTCGAAAGTGTCAAAGCTGAAAGTCAGAGGCAGGTAGCCGATATGATTGTAAAACTGAATGAGTGGTTGAAAGAATTAGGTATTCCTTTATCCTTTTCGTATGATGAAATACGCAGGAAATACGCCCGTCAGTTGGTTCGCGAACGGCATATCGCCCAGGCATTGCGTATCGCTGTTTTCGAAATAGCGAGTAATGATGACGCATGTAAGGAAGTGTTGCAAAAGATCTATTCAGGGAAACCTGTCAATGTGGATATTCATGATGCGGCAGCCCTGGAAAATGAATTGAGGAATAATTTACTGAAAGCTGGAGGAAAGGCTTTTGTGGAAGAAGATGATAAGGCATTTCTTTCTGTGGAACAGATGAAAACGATATACCTGAAAGCCGGGGGAATTCCTTGCTATCCCGTTTTACTGGATGATGCAAAGGGTAACTTTACTGATTTCGAGGCCGATAAGGAACAAATGTGCGCAAGCCTCAAAGAACAGGGTATCTATAGTATAGAGTTAATACCCGGACGTAACAGCCTGGAAATACTGGAGCCGTTTGTCCGTTATTTCGACGGACAAGGCTTCGTAATTACTTTTGGGACAGAACACAATGCTCCCGGTTTGATCCCGTTGACTGTGACTTGTCGTGGTGGTGTGGAACTGACCGACTACCTAAAGCGTGTCAATTATGAAGGCGCTTGTATCGTTGCAGCTCATCAATATCTGAGAAGCCAGGGAAGGGAAGGATATATTGATAATTATGGAGAAGCCCTGATCGGTCAGCGCCAGGAATTTATTCGTCTTGGAAATGCTGTTATCCGTAAATGGATATCCTGACCAAAACTATGAATTGAAAAGTATCATTTTAAAGTGGTCACAATAAATGGCTGTTTTCATTTTGTTATTACTATTCTTTGCCACACGGCGGTGATAAAGTATTTTTCGTATATTTGTAGAATATAGGATACGCCTTGGACAAAATTTCAAGCAAGCTTGATTTTGCCTCTCGGCTTTCACTATATTTGTAGAATATAGGATGCGGTTCGGCAATTATTCAAAAGCAAGCTTTCCACAATTGCTCTTACCTTTCACTATATTTGTATCTAATTGGTATATCAAAGATCTTAGTAGACTATGAGTGAACGCATATTAAAAGCCTTAATGCAATTATTTGCAATTATTTCGCGGCCGGAAAGCAGTTCCTCCGAACGTCATAAGGTCATAGAGGGCTTCCTTCGCAAACAACTCAACAGTGAACTGGCAGAAGAATATATTGAGATATTCAATAATTATTTTTCACAGTATCAGGAAAAATATAAAGATACCCATAAACATCAGAAACACACTGCTTCGAGTTCTGTTAAATTGCTGGTAATCAGTGATCAGATTAATAAGGAACTAACCCAGAGTGAAAAGTTCTCACTGATGGTACTGTTGCTTAGCTTTATAAAGTCGGGGCATGGACCGCAAAGCACCATCTCCGAATTTGAGCAGGAGTTTGTAGAAACTGTAGCCAGTGCATTGAATATTGAACAGGATGAGTTCCTGGAACTGATCCAGTTTGTCATGCTTCCGGTGGAATTCCTATCCTCTTCTCCCAATCTTTTGCTCATAGATCAGAATGATCATGCGGAAAAAGAATATAAGCATCTGCACCGCGATGGGATCCATCGGCCATTAGTCATATTGCATGTAAAAAGCGTGAACATGTATATATGCCGTTATGAGGGAAATAAAGAACTGTTTCTCAATAACCAGATGATAGAACGGGAGCAGATCTACATATTGAATTATGGTAGCAGTATCCGGAATTCCCAGATCAAACCTATCTATTACAGTGATATCGTCAACTGTTTTTATCTTAGCACGCGGGCTAACCCCATGTTGTTCAAGGCTGAAGAGGTAGAATATAAATTTGAAAACGGAACCATCGGATTACATCCCGTCAATTTTGAGATACTATCGGGAAATATTGTCGGGATCATGGGGGGAAGTGGTGCCGGAAAGTCTACGTTATTAAATGTCTTTACCGGATTGGACCGGCCAACCTCCGGAAAAGTGTTTCTAAACAATGTTGATGTCCATAAACAGGGTCATGAAATCGAGGGGCTCATAGGTTTCGTCGCTCAAGATGATCTTTTGGTTGAAGAGCTGACTGTATTTCAGAATTTGTATTTTAATGCCAAACTCTGTTTCGGACAATATCCCGAAGAGGAAATCCGGAAAAGAACGGATGAGGTATTGCGGGATCTCGGTTTGTATGAGATTCGTGATATGAAGGTCGGATCACCATTGGATAAAAAAATCAGCGGGGGACAAAGGAAGCGGCTTAATATCGCATTGGAACTGATACGGCAACCTGCTGTATTATTCCTTGATGAACCGACATCCGGACTTTCTTCCAGAGATTCGGACAATATCATGACTTTACTTAAAGACCTTTCTTTGAAAGGAAAATTAGTCTTTGTTGTGATTCATCAGCCGTCTTCCGATATTTTTAAAATGTTCGACCGCCTATTGGTACTTGATCAGGGGGGATATCTTATATACAACGGTGATCCGGTTGATTCGATCCTGTATTTTAAATCACAGGCACACCAGGCCAACAGGGATACCAGCGAGTGCCCCGAATGTGGAAATGTAAATCCTGAACAGATTTTTAATATTGTTGAAGCGCGTATACTTGATGAGCATGGACAACCTTCGGATACCCGGCGTATTTCACCAAAAGAATGGTACGAATTGTTCAGGAAGGTTCCGGTAGCCCGGATACCGGAGGAGGAAAGACCCGAAGAATTGCCTGATGCGACACTGAAAAGGCCATCCAGGATAAAACAGTTTATGGTATATGCAACACGCAATATCCTTACCAAACTCAGCGATAGGCAGTATATCATGGTTTGCCTTCTGGAAGCGCCATTGCTTGCATTGATCCTCTCATACATTATCCGCTATTATGACGTTTCTAACGGCAGCTATACTTTTGAACTGAATGAAAATGTTCCGATCTATATTTTTGTTGCGGTGATCATTGCCATATTTATCGGACTTTCCATGAGCGCGGAAGAAATAATAAAAGACCGGAAAATCCTGAAACGGGAAGCCTTTCTCAATCTTAGCAGGGGAAGCTATCTCTTTTCAAAAATCATGGTGTTGTTCGGTATTTCTGCTATACAGGCGGCATTATTTGTTTGGGTGGGAAATGGTATTATCCAGATTGCGAGCATGTCGATAGTATACTGGTTGGTATTGTTCTCAGCATGGGCTTGTGCCAATATGATGGGATTGATCATCTCTGATGCTTTTAAATCGGTAGTAACCATCTATGTCCTTATTCCCTTCATCGTCATTCCGCAATTGATGTTAAGCGGGGTATTGTTACGTTTTGAAAAAATAAACCCGACTATCTCTTCTCCTGCATCTGTTCCCTGGTATGGAGAAATCATTACAGCCCGTTGGGCATTTGAAGCATTGGCCGTAGAACAGTTTATGAACAATGACTATGAACGGGTCATGTATCCTTATGAAAAAAACATGAGTACGGCTGAATTCAGAAAAAACTACTGGCTGGTGGAAATGAAAAACAAACTGGCGGAAGTAAATACGGCACTGGAGAATGGTAGGGAACCTGACAGTAAGACCATAACCTTATTATGCAATGAAATCGCTTCGGAAAATAAACATCAGGATCTTGTGGCATTCGATTTTTGCGGCATCATGAATAACAAAGGGCTATCTACGGATCTGATCAATCGGACAACACAATATTTTGACCAGTTATCCAGGTATTATACTGTATTATATAACAAATCAGCCGGACAAAAAAATCAGTTGATTTCAAAAATTATGGCTACAAATCCTGATAGCCTGCGTCTTTTAAAATCGAAGTATTACAATCAAAGCCTGGCCGATATGGTAAAGAACAGTAATGAAACCCATCGTTTGATTGAATACAAAAACCAGTTATTACAAAATTATCATCCGATCTATAAAGATCCGGAACATCCGTTTATCAAAGCTCAGTTTTATGCACCGGCCAAGCGTTTTTTAGGTCAGGATTACCCCACCATGTGGATCAATGTTGTTATCATATGGTGTTTCAATATTTTCTTCTTTTTTGCCTTATACTTTAGATGGTTACCCAAGCTGATGAAGCTGTTTAGAAAAGATTTTTCCGGATAGATGATCTTTAAAATCGTTTCATGGTATTTTACTAAATCATCTTTTTAAGTAGATGTTCATAATTAGTTTCCATTATCATATTTTCTGTTTCCCCACTCATACAGTGGTATTACACCTGGGAGCCTGATCTTCCGGAAGCGGGCACCAGTCCTGCAAAGTGAAGGGGTAAGCCGGAAGCTGTCTGAGCCGCCAGGCAAGTTCTTCCGGCGTCCCGTAGTGTGCAGTGACTGGTCGCTGAGGAAGTAAGCCTTGATTTTTACTCACCATAGATAATTTATATGGTGTTCGTGAGATCACTTCGTTTAGTTGCTTCTTTTTATCAAGAAAAAGAAGAGTAAAAAATGATTCTATGTATGATATAATTTTGAACATTTACTTATTAAAATAAGATACAATTCAAAGAAAAGTTTCAGATAAGGATTTGCAAAATTACGAACAAGTATTGCGGGTCATGTTTCTTTTCCTTCCTCTTCAATATTCGATATCCTGAATTTCTTCTTGTATTGTAAGGGAGTAATTCCTTTTATCTTGGTAAAAATCCTCGATACATTTTTGTAATCGTCAAATCCGGACTGATAAGCAGCATCAATTAGAGGTATGTCTGTATTAATCAATAATTCCGAAAATTTTTCTACCCTATATTGTTGTAGGTATTGATAAATCGACATTCCGGTTTCTTTTTTGAATAATTTTTCCAAAACCCTTCTGGAAAAAGGTCCAGTATCGACAATATCATCGACCGAAAGGGTGTTCATGTAGTTTTCCTCAATATGTTTCAATATTTTCTCTATATTTTTGTCGGATACGGCATAACGCTCGGTAGAACCACGGGTCACGATACGTAAAGGCTTGATCACCACATCGGCAGACGATTTCCGCTTTTTCCTGATCTGTTCGTGAAGTAATTTTCCCAATTCATACCCTCCGTTTTGAATATCCAGTTCAATTGAAGAAAGGGGCGGATTGGATATATTACACAACAGTTCGTCATTATCAACACCCAATACTGCGATATCATTGGGGACGTGTATATTGAAAATTTTGCACACCTCGGTTATTTGTAAGGCATGATAATCATCACAAGCAAATAATGCAACAGGTTTAGGCAAACCAAGAAGCCAGTGATATAAAACATCCGTATCAAAATTCCATTTTTCGGTTTTATTCGTATCTGCCGGTTCCTTAAAAGAATAGACATCAAATCCTTTTTTATTCAGGGTATCTTCAAATCCATCTCCCCGTTCCCGCATCCATACCGTTTCGGAGAACCCATAATAAGCAAAGTAACGAAATCCCCTCTGCAGGAAAAACTCTGCAGCCATAACACCGGTATGATAATAATCTCCGGTAAGATTAGATATACCATCATACCGGTCCTTGTAATTTTGGATAACCACCGGAATTTTAAGCTTATTCAATGCCTTCACATCAACATCCGATAACTGTGCGATGACAGCATCAGCTTTCCATTGTCTGGCCCACTCTACTACTCCTTCATCCCCATATAATTCACGATAATATATGGGCATGCGGTAAAAAATCCAGGGACCATACTCCTTTGAGTAGCGAACAACCCCCTTGATCATGCTCCGGCTATATCCGCTGGATAAATCCGTTAATAGAAGAATTCTTGTCATTCAATCAATATTAAGAGTTAACAAAGATACAAAAAAGACGCTTTTTGAGGATAAATATTCGTAATTTATCTATATTCGATCGATCTTTGTGTCATTTCTTTGTACCAGGGGAGAAAGAATAAAAGAATTATCCTTAAAATATCTAATAATGAAAAGAATAAAAATTATCTACATTGTTTTATTTATCTACATGTTAGGAATAGGAATTTCTGCTTGTCATCAAACCGGATCTACTATGGCTAAAATATCTACTCAGGAGGATATTCAACTACCTGAAGGGAAAGCACCGGAGCCGGAACCTATTCCTCATTTTCCGGATAAGTTGCATGCTTTTGTATGGAGAAATTGGAATCTTGTAGATTTGGAAAAGATGGCACAAGTACTAAAAACCTCACCTTCAAAAGTAAAAAAACTGGCAGGCTCAATGGGTTTGCCGGCTTACCAAAAGCCAAAATGGACGACTGAACAAATCTATATTACCCTGATCAGGCGTAATTGGCATCTTTTACCTTACGAACAATTATTGGAATTAGTTGAGATGACACCTGAACGATTGAATTTTTCGCTCAGGGAAGATGATTTCCTATGGGTAAAGTTAGGAAACCTAAAACCCAAATGTCAACCGTTGATCTATGAAAATCCATCTAAAGAGTCAAAAAAACGAGCCAAAGAGATCAGTAAAGTCCTAAAAGGACAAATCGGTAAAAAGCAGTTAAATGCTGCGGTAGAACCACGTTTTGCTTTTATCGATGAAATAAAGAAAACCGATGGGATTCCACGGGAAAAAATAGTTTCTGATAAGGAAAAAGGATCTTTACGGTTTATCTATTCTTACTTTGCTTTATTTGGAGACCCTTTATTCAGTGACGAAGATATTTTTGCCGAAGGGTTATTAGAAAAATTATCAGCATTAGGGGTTAATGGAGTATGGTTGCATGTTTTGCTTCGCGACCTGGCCCCTGGAGGAAATGCCTTTCCCGAATTTGGTGCAGGACATGAAAAGCGGCTGGAGAATCTTCGCAAAACAGTAGATCTGGCACAAAAATACGGGATCGATATTTATCTGTACTTAAATGAACCCAGGGCTTTACCTGCATCTTTTTTTAATAACCCTGATATTCCCGGTAGAGAATCGACAAAAGGAGTCCGCGAAGGTGAATATCATGCATTATGTACCTCTAATGATGATGTCCGGAATTGGATAAAAGATGCTTTGACTTACATTTTTACACAAGTTCCGGAACTTGGAGGCGTATTCACGATCAGCGGCTCGGAAAACCTTACTTTCTGCAATTCGCATGGGGGATGGCAGCAATGTCCGTGCTGTAAAGAAAAATCCGGAGCGGAAGTGACTGCCGATGCCAATGCGCTCATTGCAGAGGGCGTACATCGTGCATCGCCTGATGCAAAGGTGATTATATGGGATTGGGGATGGAACAGGCACGGAATAGCAACAGACGTAATTGAAAAACTCCCTTCTGACGTATGGTTGATGTCGGTAAGTGAATGGGCATTACCTATAGAAAGAGGCGGAATAGAAAGTAAAATAGGCGAATACTCAATATCTGCAGTAGGGCCGGGTCCCCGGGCGAAAGAGCATTGGCGTGCTGCAAAAGAAAAAGGAATAAAGACAGCTGCAAAAGTGCAGTTCAATTGTACCTGGGAAATAGCTGCCGTACCATTTGTACCGGTGATGGATCTGATTGCTGAACATTGCAGTAACCTTGCCGAAAGTGGTGTTGACGGATACCTGCTCAGCTGGACGTTAGGAGGGTATCCATCTCCTAACCTCGAAATACCTCAATATTTCGATCGCACGCCTACGCCCTCAACGGAACAGGTATTGGATAAACTGGCGATAAAACGTTATGGAAATAAAGGCGCTCCGTATGCACGGAATGCATGGAGCGCTATGAGTAATGCTTATCGGGAATACCCTTATTCGGGAGCAGTTGTTTACTTTTCTCCGGTACAGATAGGCCCGGCAAACTTACTTAGGCCTGAAGCAACCGGATATAGTGCGACCATGTCGGGAATTCCTTATGATGATCTGACAAAATGGCGAAGTATATATCCTGCTGAAATATTTGCCCGGCAATTTGAAAAAATGGCTAAAGGATTTTCTGAAGCTATTCCTTTATTGAAACAGGCTGTAGATATGGCTGATAAGGAGTATATAGCAAGTGTGGAAGACGAATTGCGTTTTGCCAAAGTAGTATGCATCCACTTTGAAAGCGTAGCCAACCAGGTGCGTTATATATTATTACGGGACCAATATCTCGCACCGGAAATTCAACCGGAAAAGAGAAAAGAAGTTGCACAACAGATGAAGCCTCTGATAGAGCGTGAAATGTCCCTGGCAAACGAACTGTATCTTTTAACATTGGAAGATTCCCGGATCGGATTTGAATCGGCCAATCAATATTTTTATGTACCCAATGATCTGCTGGAGAAGATAATCAGCTGCCAACAAATACTTGATCAGTTAGAGTGAGTCAGGACAAAAAGTAATATTATCTTTAAAAAATATTTCTTACGTTGAACAATAATTGAATGTAAATTGTTAAGTATGATTTATACCTAATAACAATAATGAAAAACAACGTTTTTTGAGGATTTAATTTCGCAAATTATCCACAAGGAAAAAAATTGTTAGTGTTATTTTGTATATGATAGGAATCTTTCCAAATCAACCTATCTGTGATATCTAAAGTTTTATGATCTGATCAGGTGCTCCTGTAAAGACAATATCTTGTAATTGAGTTTGATAAATTATAATCTTATTTGCCTATGATAAAAAAGAAACGGTAAGTGCGGCCACACCCACCGTTATAAACTTTACTGTCGATTATATTAAATAATCGCATTAATTAGAATGACAAAAATATGATAATAAACCGTTGTAAAAAACTATTTATCAATAAAAAGGAAATATTTTTTTGATATCTACCGCCTTCTTCTTTGTAAGCATCTGTATTCTTAATCTTTGATGTGAGGACTCGACAATAAGATGTCTGAACATATTTGAATAACCGGTGGAAATAATACCCTCATGCCCGTGATATTAATTGCCGGTAAGGAGGATATGGTGACCTGTCTGTTAAATCAACAACGAATTTCAGCCCTTTTTGGCAAAAGAATGAGAGGCCATAAATTGTTTCGAGAATTAACTAAAAATTAAAAAAACATGATCAATAAATGTGTAAAAAAGATGTTCGTTTATGATCGTCCCTTGATCTGGAAAATCATCATTATTTCTCTGTCTATTTTATTATTACCTAATCCATCTTTTTCAAACGAGGTGGAAAACAATAAAGATTCAGAAGGAAAAGCATTGATAGCTGTTGCACAGTCTTCCATCAGGATTTCCGGAAGAGTTGTGGATAAAGATGGTTTCCCGATACCCGGAGTTGCAATCAATGTGAAAGGAAAACCGGAGATCGGTACGGTAACGGAGCAGGATGGTAAATATGCGATTACTTGTAATCCGGACGATATGCTGGTATTTTCTTTTATGGGTTTTAAAACCATGGAACAGGCAGCCAATGAGATTGATAAGGTAACACTGACCATGGAAGAAGATGCCCTTGAAATGGATGAAGTAGTGGTGGTCGCTTTCGGCAAACAGAAAAAAGAAAGTGTGGTGAGTTCCATCACAACCATTAGTCCTCAGGATCTGAGAATTCCTTCCAGCAACTTAACTACAGCTTTTGCCGGACAGATTGCCGGGGTAATCGCTTATCAACGTTCCGGAGAACCCGGTCTGGATGATGCGGAATATTTTATACGGGGAATCACGACCTTTAGTTCGGAAGGTAAAAAAGACCCATTGATCCTGATCGACGGAATTGAAATGGAATCTACCGATTTAGCAAGAATCAATCCTGATGACATTGCCTCTTTCTCCGTATTGAAAGATGCCAGTTCTGCGGCATTATATGGCGCCCGTGGCGCCAACGGGGTAATTTTGGTCACTACCAAAGAAGGAGTCAGTGAGAAACTGAATATCAATATCCGTGCGGAATTATCCACCTCTGCCAATTCGGAACTGGTGGAACTGGCCGATCCGATCACCTATATGAGGCTTCATAATGAAGCGGTCAGGACCCGGGATCCTTTGACGATGCGACCTTATTCATCGGAAAAAATATACAATACGCAGTTAGGCAATGATCCTATAAACTATCCTTCTGTGGATTGGTATAACTATCTACTCAAAAAAAGGACGTTCAATCAACGGGTTAACGCTAATATTTCCGGAGGCGGAAAAGCTGTTCAGTACTATATAGCAGCAGGATTACAACATGATACGGGTATATTTAAGGAAAGCAAGGAAAATCAAATTGATAATAACATTGATGTCCTTCGTTTTCAGCTGCGTACCAATGTAACCATTAAAATTACTCCCAGGACCACTGCCAGAGTACGGGCTTACGGTTCGTTTGACGATTCTCAGGGGCCAAAAGACGGAGGAAAAGATGCTTTCAACAAAGTCCGTAATGCCACTCCGGTACAATTTTTACCGGCTTATCCTAAAGATACAGCCAATGAGTTCACCGAATGGATCCTTTTCGGGATGGCTGGCGATGGAGTATATTCTAATCCTTACGCTCAGATCATCAGTTCTTATAAGGAGGAAAAAAAATCCATGATGTTTTCTCAGTTGGAATTGGAGCATTCCTTTGACGGTCCGCTAAAAGGACTGTTTGTACAGGGGATTTACAACATCAAACGAAACTCCGAATATGACCTTAACAGATCCTACCGTCCTTTTTACTATACGCCTGTCGCCACGGCAGATGGTTCCTATCTTTTGTATTGTTATAATCCGGACACCGGAACCAACTATCTGGATTATAATTTCGGGAACAGAAGAATCTCATCCTCCATGTATGGGGAATTCCGGATCGGATATAATAAGGTATTTAATGAAAAACATGATCTGAACCTCTTGTTGTTGGGTGCAATACGAAGCGAAACAGATACCAAGGTCACCACTCTTCAGGAGTCACTCCCCAAAAGAAATATTAACTCCGCCGGAAGAGTCACTTATGGATATGATTCAAGATATTTTATCGAAGCTAATTTTGGTTATAATGGTTCCGAACGTTTCTCCAAGAGCAAGCGCTTCGGTTTTTTCCCTTCCATCGGCGCCGGGTGGATGGTTTCCAATGAAGTATTTATGGAAGGCCTGAAAAAAGTAATACCGAGGTTGAAACTGAAAGCTACTTACGGGCTGGTAGGAAATGATGCCATCGGCGATAAAAAGGACCGTTTTTTCTTCCAATCACAGATTGAGATGAACAATAGCGGCATGGGTTATGTATTTGGAACAGAGAGGGGATATGCCAAATCAGGCATTTTGATCAAGAGATATGCTAATGATCAGATTTCATGGGAGATAGCAAAAAAGACAAACTTTGGTATCGAACTAACCTTATTCAACGATCTGGAGATACTGGCGGATTATTTTATGGAAAAACGGGAAAATATCCTGCAGACAAGAACAGATATTCCCACTACCATGGGACTGGTAACCATACCACAGGCCAATGTGGGAATTGCCAAGGGATCCGGTTTCGAAGCGGAAGTAAAATACAGGAAACATTTCAATCCCGATGTCTTTTTGATTATCAACGGAAATTTCACTTATGCTTCCAGCAAATACAAAGAGTTTGAAGAACCGGATCACACGGACGCACCCTGGAAATCCCATATCGGAAAAAAGTTATCACAGCAATACGGATATATTGCAGAAAGGCTATTTATCGATGAGGCAGAAGTAGCGAATGCACCCGTGCAAACCTTTGGCTCATACGGAGCGGGAGATATCAAATATAAAGACATCAACAATGACGGACAGATCAATTCGGATGATATGGTGCCTATCGGATACCCGACTACACCTGAGATTATCTATGGAGCCGGATTTTCTATGGGTTTTCATGGTTTCGATTTGTCCTGTTTTTTCCAGGGTTCTGCCAGATCGTCTTTTTTCATCGAGCCCGATAAGATCACTCCTTTTATCAATAACGGACAGAGAGGTTTATTGCAATATATTGCAGATGATCACTGGTCGGAGACTAACCGTAACTTATATGCTTTCTGGCCGAGACTTTCCGAATACGAGATTAAAAACAACAGCCAGAAAAGTACCTGGTGGTTGCAGGACGGTATATTCCTGCGCTTGAAAAATGCCGAATTCGGATATACCCTACCCGAAAAAATATCTCAAAAAATAGGTATGAAAATGCTCCGGGTATACCTGAGCGGTTCCAACCTCTTGGTATGGTCGAAATTTAAAATGTGGGATCCCGAAATGGCCGGGAATGGCTTAGGATATCCCGTACAAAGAGTGTTTAATCTCGGTGTAAATATTAACTTCTAAATGAAAAAAAATATGAAATATTTAATTAGAAATATATGGATATTTTCCGTTATCATGAGTATCACGGCTTGTGATAAATTTCTGGATGTGATTCCGGATGATACTCCCACATTGGATCATGCCTTTTCGAACAGGGCAGCCATGGAAAAATTCCTGTTCTCCTGCTATTCTTATTTGCCGGATCCGACCAATCCTTACTACTATCCGGCTTATCTGGATAGTAATGATGAATTCTACCCGAGGGGAGGCGAATCCAACACTCATACGGTATCTACTCCTTCAATCATTATCCGGCGTGGAGAGCAAAATTCCAATGATCCGATTCAGGATTACTGGATGGGTAAAAATGGTGGGAAAAGCATGTTTCAGGCGCTGCGTACCTGTAATATTTTTCTGGAAAATGCACATGCTCCTAAAGATATAACGGAAACCGAAAGAAAAAGGTGGATTGCTGAGGTAAAATTCCTGAAAGCCTATTATCATTTTTTCCTGTTACAATTATACGGACCGATTCCCCTGATCAAGGATAATTTCGATATATCGGCCGATCCGGAAGATGTACTGGTCTTTCGCGAACCGGTAGACGAATGTATTGCTTATATCGAAGAACTCATTGATGAAGCTCTTCCCGACTTACCGGAAATTATTACCAATAATATCCAGGAAGACGGGAGGACTACCCAACCCATAGCACTGGCAGTAAAAGCCAAGGCATTGATCTGGGGAGCCAGTCCTCTATTCAACGGAAATCCGGATTATGCCGGATGGGTCGATTCACGGGGGAAACAACTGATATCTTCCACGTATAGTAAGGAGAAATGGGAAAATGCCGCCACTGCTTTAAGATATGCTATCGGAGTTTGTCATCAGTCAGGACATGAACTATATATGTATAGTAAATTAACCGGAAGCCAGCATAATATGCATGATAGTGTCGTTGTATTGATGAGTGTACGGAAAGCGGTTACCGAAAGATGGAATAAGGGGATTATCTGGTCTAGCATGGAATCATTCGGAATAAAACGGAATAGCGACGATAATAGTAAATTTCTGATACCGACTTATCCTGATATGAGCAATTTTCAACGGATACTATACCCGGCTATAACTGATGACAGGGATCCTACATCATACTGTTTTGCTTCTTTCAATATGGCCGAATTGTTTTACAGTAAAAACGGAATACCTATCGATGAAGATCCGGATTGGGATTATGCGAACAGATATAAGCCGAAACAGGCAGGAAATGATCACAAATTTTATATCGCTTCAGGGGAGAAAACAGCGTCGCTCAATTTTAACCGTGAACCCCGTTTTTATGCCAATCTGGGGTTCGACAGGGGTTATTTCGAACTGGAAAAAACGGCAGTGAACTATGGCGCGTCATTTACCCCTTGTCTAAAACTGAGAGGCGGTAGTGAGGCAGGAAGCAATAAAAACGAAACGGGTTATTATGTAAAGAAGTTAGTCGCCTTCGAAACAGCCAATAACCAAACAACCCAGACTTATTCCGGATATGATTACCGTTTTCCTTTGATCCGGCTCGCGGATCTATACCTGTTATATGCCGAAGCATTGAATGAAATGTATGACACTCCCAATGATGAAGTATATGAATATATTGATAAGGTAAGGGAGGTGACCGGATTGAAAGGAGTGGTGGATTCATGGAAAAATTCCCGCTATCCGAACCGTCCGTTTGATAAAGACGAAATGCGGAAAATAATCCAACAGGAACGAATGATCGAACTGGCTTTTGAGGGTCAGCGTTTCTGGGATGTCCGACGTTGGAAACGGGCAGATGAATTCTGGACACAAACCCCTATAGGCTGGAACCAGCAAGGTAAAACAGTTGAAGAATATTATAATTTAGTGAATATAGGAGGGGTAACACGTAAATTCCTGTTTAAGGATTATTTATGGCCAATAAGGATTGGTGACCTACGGGTCAATAAAAACCTGGAGCAAACCTACGGATGGTAGTAAATAATTGAATTTCGATAAGTATGTCAATCCGATATAATTATAAAAATTGCTGAAACAAAGCATAATAAGACAATATAAAATATACAGGCGATTAATGCCAGTTCTTTACAAGAATAATATTTATATAACGAACAGTAGATAATTAATTGATAAAATATTTAGATATGAAAAACCTGTATTTCTTAACTGTATTATTGATGGTCTGCTTGTTTTCCGCATGTAAAGATGATGAGAAAACAGGGCTGAAACCGGGTATACTTACAGAATGTATCGTTACTTCCATCAACGGCGGAGCGCTTATTACCTACTCTATCCCGAGAGGTGTCGATGCGCTGTATGTAATGGCCGAATACGAAAGGAACGGACAGATGTTTACGGAGCGGGCATCTGCGTATGAAAACTCTTTGAAAATCGAAGGCTTCAATACCATGAATCCCGTAAGAACCGCTTTGTATGTGGTTAACCGTGATAAATCCAAATCGGAACCTTTATTTGTAGAGTTCGAGCCTTTGGAGTCCCCTATAAGTCTGACATACCAATCTATGACGCTCGAGACGGGTTTTGCCGGAATTATAGCTAAATGGGAAAACCGTGCAGAAATTGAACTGGGGTTCCGGTTGATGGTAGAAGAAGATGGAAAGTTAACAGATAAGGATATGTACTTTTCTACCCTTTCTTCCGGAGCACATGCTTTCCGGGGTTTTGACGAAGTGGAAGCTACATTTGCCGTATCCATTGAGGATAAATGGGGTAATATTTCTGACACCATGTTCCTTACCACCATTCCCTACTTTGAAATGCAGATACCATCTGCCGACATTAAAGACAGGAGGGATGGATCCGGACCATCAAAGAGCGGACTCATGTTTGATAAATTCAGGGCAAATTCTACCCTTACATTTAATAGGATGTTCAATGGAGTTACGGATGGAGACATGGATAGCTGGACTACCGAACCAACGCCGGATTATAGCGAGATGTGTGCGTTTACTATTGATCTGGGCGCAGTATATAAACTCAGCCGGATGATCATGTGGCCGCGAAGAAGGTACAATAATCCCCAACATGTATATACCGTAAATAATGTGTTTACTTTCGAAATGTGGGGTTGTAAAACGTGGGATCACTCGAAGGTTTCAGCTGAAAATAAAGCATACTGGCTGGATGAATTTCAGGATTGGCAGACCTTTATCCCTTGGGATGGCTTTTCCCCGGAAACGGACATTCCTGAACATACTTTCAAGGATGATTGGGTATACCTGGGGTATTATGAAGTTGAAAGGTTAGACTTGGCGGGAGCCACAGATGATGAAATATGGGCCAAAGGAGAAGAAGGGCATCATTTTGATATCATTGCGGAAGCTGATCCGGTACGATACATCCGTTTCTTTCCCAGGTCAACGAATCTGGGGAGCCCTGTACCCAAAGGAGAATTCCAAATAACAGAGTTGAGCTTTTTCGGTAATAACAATGTGCCGCAAGAATAAATAGAGTTGAAGGACACTCACGACATACTGAATATTTAATTAAGAAAAGTATATGAATAAAATAATATCATTCACAAAAATCCTATTTCTGATGATTACCTGTATTTCTTGCGATGACATGAACAGCATTCATCAGGATTATCTGGATGAAGGGGAAAAGGTTTATTTGGGAAAAGTAAATGAACCGGAAAGTTTTCCCGGAAGAAACAGGGTAAAGTTGATCTGGTACCAGAATGCCGATCCGGATATTACTCAAACCGTGATATCCTGGAACGCAGGAAAGGATTCGATCGTAAAAACTTTCGACAGGACAACAGGCGGTATACAAAAGGATTCTATTATTATCGATGTGGAAGAGGGAACCTATTCTTTTAACCTGTTCAATGCCAATCAATCTGATGACAAGTCCCTGATCTCGACCGTTCAGGAGGTTTCCTATGGTGATAACTATGAAAAATACCTGGTCAACAGGATGGTGGAAAGTGCATCTTTTCAGGAAGGAGAATTTGTAGTTCAATTATCTGCTACGGTATTAAGCAATATGATCGGTTCGGATATTTTCTGGCAACAAAACGGGATGGAAGAAAAACTGTTCGTTACTAAATCAAAAAATAAAGTAACCCTTGAAAATTTCAGCGGTTTATCATTTGCTTACCAGACTCTTTATATGCCTAAATCGACCGCTATTGACACCTTTTACGCAGCAAAGGCCATTTACGCAATGAACATAAGCGCCGATAAGGTTACTCCCCTTAAAGAAGGCAATACATTGAACATTACTTTTCCGGTAATCAACGATCCGTATTATACTGGGATAGAAATTACCTGGGTACAGGATGGTGTAGAGCATATTTATACATTGGATAAGGATAATACCATTGCGGCCATTGATAATTTTGATGCAAGCCGGATCAATTACCGGACCATGTTCGATTATGATGCTACAACTTATTATTCGGAATATACCGAACTCCAGGTACTTAATCCGGTTAATTTAAACAGAAGCGGATGGACGGTAACCGCTTCTCATAATTTGCCGACCGATCCTGCTAATAACTCTACGGATAATATCAAAGACGGAGATAACGATACTTTCCTCTCGTTAATTAAACCGGGAAAAAGTTATGCGGGAGTTACCGTATCTGCCGGTGAAACGGTATATTTTGTCATTGACATGGGTACCTCTCCGACCTTCGATTACTTCATCTTACGTCATCGTCAGGGTAACGAAGCTGCAACTAGTCCGAACCTGAGAGTACATAAAGCTTCTTTCTATGGAAGCAATACAGGAGGTAATGATTATGTCCTGATAACAGGTGTAGATATTGATGTGGATGCTCAGGAAAATCGATATGACATACCAAGATCAACATATCGCTACCTGAAAATGACCTATGACCAATGGACAGATACATCCAGTGCCATGCAAATTGCCGAATTTTATCTGGGACTATGGCAATAGGGATGATAGGATACAAATAATATGATTTGTTGTTCAAGAAACATATTGTACCGGTTAACCCGGAGGTCTATCCGGGTTTAATCAAAGAAAAAAATTAAATGTTTTACCGGCTGAAGCAGGAGAGGCTGTAATGAAAAATACCCTGCAATTGATTTTTTAAAATTTAAATGTTACACTTATGAAAAAGTATGTTTTTCTTTTGATGGCCCTTTTGGGCATAGGGTGCTGGGCTTGTAAGGATGACGACCCGTCGCCGCCGAAACCCGTTATTTTATTATCGGCACCTGCCAATGCATCTTCTTGTGAGCTGGAAACTGTGGATGATGTCACTTTTTCGTGGGCCGTGAGCAGTGGTGAAGTCGCCGGAGGATATACCTTGTACCTGAGTCTGTCAGCTGACCTGGTCTCTGCAAAAACCTATACCTCTACCCAGCTTCTGTTAAAGATCGCTTCCGGTAACTTAGATGCCTTGTTGGGAGAATGGGGTGTTGCCCTGGGTGCGGAAGCTACGGTATATTGGTCGGTGAAGCCTTCCGTGGAAGGTGAAGCCACTCCGCCGGCAGAATCACGGAACGTGAAAATGAAAAGACTTCCTAAACCGGCTCCTGTAATTTCCTTATCCGAACCGGATGCAGAAGCTTTTATTGACCTGAAAGGCCTCAGTAATATAAATTTCTCGTGGAAGTTGGGTGAGGAGGATGTTATTACCGGCGGATATACCCTGTATATCAGCAATACGGAAGATCTGGCTTCTTCGCTTACGTATACATCTGAAGAACTTTCTAAAGCGGTAGATACCAACGAACTGGATGAAAAACTGGAAGAATGGGGTTACACCTGGGAAGCAGAAGCGGAAATTTTCTGGACGGTAAAGCCCACAGAACCTCAAATTGCAACTGTCCCGGATGCAAGGAAGATAAAAATCAAGCGTTTACCCAGGTCGTCCAGTGTTCTGGGGAGTATGCAAAATGTTCAGGTGTATCCTGGTTATGAGCGGATTCTTGTAACCTGGGAACAAAATCCTGATCCTATGATTGAACAAACCGTACTTTATTGGAATAATAAAGCGGATTCGGTTGTAATTGATTTTGTCAGAACAGAGGATGGTTGGCAAAAAGAGTCTGTTTACATTCCCAATCTAACGGAAGGAACAGCGTATACTTTTAAGTTATTCAATAAAAATTCACTTGGGGACAGATCTGCTCCGGAAGGTGTTCAATCGGGAGGATGTACTCCTTACGGGCCGGTATGGGAAGCCACCTTGGGTGGGAAAAACACAAGAGAGTTAACCAGAATCCTGCCAACGGCCTATAATCCCGCTTCTCCCAATACAACGGTGGGTAATGTGACCCTTACATGGGATAATGCTCCGGCTAATAGCGTAAAAACCGTAGTGGAATACAAAAAAACGGGAAGCGGTACGCCTTCCAATGTATATGTCAGCAATAATGCAACATCAACCGCATTGACTCAAGTGGGTAATAATCTTCTCGATCCGGATCACCTCCTTTATGTAAAAACACTATATGCCCCTGAAGGCGGAATTGATACCCTTGAATCGAAAACTTTATTAAGCCAGATGGTGGTTTATATCGCGGATATAGAGAAATCACATAAAAGGCTGAATTACAATCATCATCTTAAACCTCCGACCTGGACAGAGACAATTATATCAGCTACTGATGAACGGTTGATCTGGGGGATGAATCAGGAAGATAAGATTACGGTATTTGATTGCAACCGATTCGGCAGCTTCGGTATTTTCGGAGGTGCTGAATTTATCAATCAATATGGAGAGAATTCTCGTTTTCAAATGAAATGGACAATCAATGCAGACAATACGGTAACTGTTGAAGGACGCGATAACGATCCTGCTGCCGGGTATACTATTCACAACAATGACCAAACCAGGGGTGAAGGAGGAAGCTCTGCTTCCCATGGTACAGCCGGTGTGGTTACTATAGATGAAGGTCCGTCGACCTTTAATCCATCGGATCGTACTTTAGCTATGAATTATATGCGAATAGTGGTCGGTACCACTTCTACAGGAATAAAAACATTTTTCCTGGAGACCCTTAAACCCAAACCTTAAGATGTAACATTTGTACTTAAACAAGTTGGTGTATTTTACACCAACTTGTTTTATTCTCTTTCCTGATTTATAATATTTTCTATTCTATGCCTTATACAAGTAAAATACGAGCAACCTCTAAATATCTTATCCTGTTTTTGGTTATTTTGAACGTTGCCTGTAAGAAAGAGACGACCGAACCTTTTTTCAGGATGGATGAGTCGGAGTTGCTACAGAATATGAGTGCGGAGGAGGGGAACAGGAAGGTCACCATCTCCACCAATCAGAAATATACAGTCATATCTTCTCAATCATGGTGCAAAGTTTCTGTTTTTCAGGATTATTTCTCCATCTCTGTTTACGGGAATGAAGATCTGCAATCAAGGACTGCGTCCATTACAATAACATCCAAAGGATTCCCGGAACGGGTTGTAACGGTGGTACAAGCCGGAACACCTTCTGTCTGGGGTATTCCTGAAGAATCCTTGATACAGCATTTCACCATGGATGGCGATATCCGTACCATTGCAGTTCCAACTGTCCGGGAATATACAGCTACCTCTTCTCAAACATGGTGTGCTGTAACAATCACGGATGATGGTCTTGAAATCACAGTAACTCCTAATGATGGGGAGAAAAGGACCTCTCTTGTTACCCTTGGCGCCGAAGGGCTTTCCGATATTTTCCTCAAAGTGACCCAGGATGGTGCTATTCCTTTTCTGGAGGTGCCGGACGATCAATTAATCCAATATTTTGATGAAAACGGAGGTACGCGGATTATTACGGTGGCATGTCACCAAAAATATACGGCTATATCCTCTGAAACCTGGTGTTATGCGGAAGTCTGTGATAATGGGTTGAAAATATCCATACCCCAAAACAAAAGTTCGGAACGGACAGCCCGAATTATGGTTTCTTGTAACAATATGCCGGACATCACTATCGATGTGGTACAGGAGGGTATTACTCCGTTTAT
Source organism: Bacteroidales bacterium (assembly GCA_031275285.1). Classification (NCBI taxonomy): domain Bacteria; kingdom Pseudomonadati; phylum Bacteroidota; class Bacteroidia; order Bacteroidales; species Bacteroidales bacterium. Next base: position 29,661 of record JAISOY010000159.1, read on the forward strand.
CTCGGTAAAAGAATCAGGAATCTGGCTTCGGGCAGGAATACAGGAATTTTCTTTAACTGTTACCGCCAATATCCCGTTCGTTTTTGAACTTCCGGCGTGGATACGGAAAATATCATGCAGTCCCTGTGAAACGGCCATTCGGAAATACACTTTTATCGCCTCTTCTCCGGTAACTGTTCAGGAGAACATCATCATCAAAGGAGTGGATGGCGACGTGCAGGCGGTGGTTCCGGTGATACAGCAGGAAGTGATGGCGATCAAGGCCATGACCTATAATGTACGGGTATATTCATCCAATGACGGCGACAATAACTGGCCCAACAGAAAAGATGTAGCGGCGCAGATCATTAAGAACGAAGGAATTGATGTTGCCGGATTGCAGGAGATGAGTAAAAATATTTTAGGAGTGGATCAGTTCGGAGATTTAAAAACGTTGTTATCTGAAGATTATGATGCATATGGATACGGGCGCGACGAAAGTTCGATCTCAGATGAGTACAATGCCATATTTTACAAAAAAAGCCGTTTTCGTCTCATCAAATCCGGTGTTTTTTGGTTGAGTGAGACACCCGATGTGAAATCAAAAGGCTGGGATGCCGCTTACTATCGTATTGCCGTATGGACCATACTGGAAGACAAAAATGACGGGCAACGTTTGTTCTTCATCAATACACATCTGGATAATTCGGGGCCAACCGCACGACTGGAAGGCGTCAAGCTGATTATGACCAGGATCAATTCCCTGAGTGAGGGATTACCGGTTGTTCTGACAGGAGATTTTAATGCCGTACCTGCATCCGAACCGGTCAGGTATATAACGAATCCTTCCATTCCGGATCATTTGTTACATACAAAGGATATTGCGGAAAGCAGAAGCGGTCCGAACTGGACCATTCACGATTATGGCGTGACGCCGGAAAGTCAGCGGATATTTCTTGATTATATATTTGTCAACCGCTCATCGGAAGTCACTAATCATACTGTTCTCCCTGAAAAACTGAACAACATCTTTTTATCAGATCATTGTCCTGTTACTTCGGAGATTTTATTAATGAAAAACCTGTAGATATAAGGCCATGTATCTGAGATTATCCCTGCTTTTTATCTTATTTTTACGTATTCCGGTGGTATTATCCCAGGATTATACCGTCGCCAAAATATGGGATGCGGCTCCTCATAACGCTTTTACAGACCTGACCAGGTATGCGGGGAAATATTATTGTATATTCAGGGAAGGACCGGGGCATAATCCTACGCCCGGTAACCCGGCTGATGGAAAAGTACGTATTCTTGTTTCGGCAGATGGGGAAAATTGGGAATCGGCAGCATTACTGGAGAAAGAAGGCGTGGATCTGAGGGATTCAAAATTTTCCGTCACACCCGATGGGCGTTTGATGATCCTGATGGGCGGTAGCTTCTATCCCAACGGAACGCTCACTGGTCGCCAACCCCATGTGGTTTTTATGGATCCTCAGGGGAAATTTACCGGAATCATGCCGGCCAATATTGATGAAAGTATCCGTTCTTATATGGACTGGCTATGGCGGGTTAGCTGGGATCCGAAAACCGGAACCGGGTATGGTGTCGTCTATCAGGATTTTCCGGACAAGGAAAGCGGTTTGTACCTGGTAAAAACCGTTGACGGCAAAAATTATACCCATGTTTCACGATTGAATCTTACCGGAAAACCAAACGAATCCACTGTTGAAATGCTGGAAGACGGTAAAATGCGTATGATTGTCCGGCGTGAAGGATCCGACAAAAAGGGGATGGCCGGGTTGATCGGTTATAGTGAAGCGCCTTATGTTGAATGGCAATGGTATGATCTGGGCATTCGTTTAGGTGGGCCGAACATCATCACTTTACCCAATGGAAAAACCCTGATCGGAAGTCGTTTTCACGTAGATCCTACAAAAAATTTTCCGGCGCGTATGTCACTTTTCGGATTGGATAAAAATAACAAGGCAGTAAAGTGGTTGGATCTGCCCAGTGGAGATGAGGGGGATACGAGTTATCCCGGTTTTCTTGTTGTCGGGGATGAACTCTGGGTCTCCTATCATTCCACAGATAAGGCTAAAACAGGAATATATCTGGCAAAGATAAAACTGGCGTTTTTCAATACTTCCGTTGATAATGAACTGATCTCCGTAAGCAATATAGAATCACAGATGTATACCGGATCGGCCATCTGTCCGGAACCGGTTATTACGGATACGGAAAACGGAAAGATACTGGTTCAGGAAACAGATTATACTTTAAGTTATGCCAACAATACTGAAATAGGATATGCCCGGATCATTATCGGCGGTATAGGGAATTATAAAGGCAGCCGGACTGTAACATTCAGGATTATCTCTGACGTCCGGCCTTCTGTGGAAAAGATCGAAGTCAATCATGAAACGGTAGCCTCCCTTTCCCGTCCTTTTGTGGATATGGGCTGCGGGACCGCCGCTGCCACTATAAAAGTTGTCGTTCCTTCACAGGATATCAGGGTCAATTTTCATGTTTCAGATAAGGTGTATTCAGGTGGTTATTCAGTTACCATTCCGTTAGAACAACCGCAAATATACCGGGTCGGCATTACGGCCTATTCCGATATCTCCGAAAGAACCTATGATCTGCAAATCGAAAGACGTTTTGAATTTGATCATCTGGTGGCCATCCGGAACCATACCCTCTCTGTGTTGCCGTCTTTCGGCAACATAGGTTTCAAATCATGGCAATTATACCGGAAACCTGCCGGACAGCAAGACTTTACGCCTCTGCTGGTTGAGGCCGGAGCAGCATACGTGCCTGTTACCATGAGTTACACCCCTTCCGGCAATGAAATACCGGCGAATCCAGAAGATGTTTATTACGCGGCTGTAGTCACCATGGACAACGATACCATCCGCAGTTGTGAAAAGAAATGGGACATTATCGCGTTTGTCGATCAAAAAACCGCCGGAAATGCGGATTTCCGCATATATCCCAATCCGGTGATACGGGGAATGGAATTTTTCTTTGAAGGACCCTATGAACAGGCCGGAAAAACAGAGATACTGATGTTGCATTTATCCGGATATCCTGTTTTACAGATGCATGTGACCGAACCGTCCGTCCGTGTCAAAGCGCCGGATACCCCGGGAATCTATCCGCTGATTGTCCGGACAGGAAATAAGAAATGTAAGAACTGGAAAGTAATTGTTCAATAGAAATTATTTGACGAGTGTTTTTTGATGACTGACAAAATCACTGATTTCAGACTCAAAATCTTTAGCCAAATTAAGCCAATCAAATTCTATGAAATTCCACCTATTCCTTTTTCCTTTTTTAATCTGTTTTTCTTCTTGTACAAATAGCGGAAAATTACTTTCCTCTAAAGCTTTCCATATCTTATCACAGGGGCTGTCACAAAATGAAAGATGGGAAAAAGTACATGCCGCGGAATTTTTACTGGATTTAGGGCATGAAGAACATGTTCGAACCACATTCCTTTCCGAATATGATCAGTACGGACATGTTCCGCAATACAGGATCGGTATCTGGCGGGTACTATACAAATGTTCGGAAGGATCCGAAAAGAAAAAATACGGAGATAGTATTTATCAGGCTTTTGTCCGGCCGGATTCTCCTGACCGTCTGCATGCGGTGGAAACCCTCGCTAAATTAAACATGGCAAAAAGAGATGCCGATACGGCAATCATCGCGTCGGCATTAACATCCACGGATTTACAGATGTGCTTGTATACCCGGTGGTGGGTACTCCCTCAGCAGGAAAACGGGATAGATCGACTGAAAAACCTGTTGTTTGGGATCATCCGGTCCGGCCAAAACGATGAACCGGTCCGCCGACTGGCAGCATACATTATCAGGGAAGATCGATCCATCGTACTTACCCTTGAAGAATGGATGCAGATGAAAGATATCGCGGTAGCCGAACCCATTTCGTCAACAGCCAGGGCCCAACTTCTGGCGACTTTATTTTCAAAAGCATCCTGTGAGGTAACTATGTTGCCCGGGTTCGGAGAAGTAAAAAAAGCACTTCTCAGGTACAAAGAATCCGAAGTCGCTCATATGTATCAATTATGTCTGGCATTCGCCGAAAAGGGAACTTCAGGTGATGTCCGCATGTTGGCATCTTTGCTGGATAATGAGTCAGATGATGTGAAAAATGCGGCGGCCTATGCTATTTTACGGATAGTTGCCCGGAACAAGGAAAAATATTAAACCGAAAGGATCCATGAATCATCCATTGTCAACACCTGTTCAGATAAAAATTTCTTCGAGGGCCTGGATTACCGTTGCACTCCTGTTCGTGGTAGGTGCCCTCAATTACCTCGACCGTATGATGATAGCGACCATGCGGGAATCGCTTGTCACGGCCATACCTATGACTGATGCACAGTTCGGATTATTGACTTCTGTATTTTTATGGGTTTACGGTCTGTGTAGTCCTTTTGCCGGCTTTATTGCAGATAAGTTCAAAAAAAGCTATGTCATCATTGGCAGCTTGTTTGTATGGTCGGGAGTAACCTGGTTAACCGCACATGCTACCACTTTCGAGCAATTACTGGCTACAAGAGCCTTGATGGGCATCAGTGAAGCATTCTATATTCCCGCAGCGCTTGCCCTGATCGTCGATTACCATAAAGGTACTACACAGTCGCTGGCTGTCGGACTACATCTTGCCGGAACCACTGTCGGACAAAGCCTGGGTTTCCTGGGTGGATGGGTGGCGGAAAAATATACATGGAGCCATGCTTTTAATATATTCGGTCTGATTGGCGTTTTATATGCTGTTTTACTGATCTTCACTTTAAGAGAAGCTCCCAAAAGTAATAACAGGAACCTGAATACGGATCTGAAGGACAAAATTCCGGGTATCCGCTTTAAAGATGCCATGAAAAACATATTTGCTAAGAAAACATTCATCTACCTGTTGTTTTTCTGGTGCCTGATCAGCATTGTGGGATGGCTGGTCATCGGATGGCTGCCTACCTATTATAAAGACCATTTCCAGCTTTCTCAAAGTGTAGCCGGAGTATATGCGACCGCATACCTATATCCGGCCTCTATTCTGGGACTGATTATTGGAGGTTTCTGGTCGGACAAATGGATCAGGACCAATCCTTATGCACGTATTCTTGTTCCTATGATCGGTCTCAGTATTGCAGCTCCTTGTGTTTTTATGGCCAGCTACACTAATATTCTGATCATCGCCATTATCTTCTTTATGATGTACGCATTTCTAAAGATGTTTGTCGATTCCAACCTGATGCCTATTTTGTGTATATTGATCGATGAACGTTACAGGGCTACCGGATACGGAATCCTTAATATGCTGGCAACTATCGTAGGTGGTGTGGGTATTTATGTGGCCGGTGCATTACGCGATTCCAATATCAACCTGGGAGTTGTGTATCAATCGGCTTCATTGTGTATTGTCCTTTGTGTGGTTTTGTTATGGCTGATCAGAAGAAATGCACGGGAAATGACCAAAAATAAAATATTATAAAAACAGATTTGTATGAAAATGCGGGAAAGTAAGGTACTTAGAAAGCTCAGGTCGGGAGAAAATGTATGTAGCTTCAAACTGAACCTGTGCAGTGCACAGGCTGCTGAGCTGGTAGCCATGACGGGTTTCGATTGTATATGGCTGGATATGGAACACACAGCACAGGACTGGAGTATGATCAATGCTCAGAACTGGGCTGCCAAAGCTCATGATACGGATGTATTAGTAAGGGTTTCAAGAGGAGGCTACAGTGATTATATCAAGCCGTTCGAACTGGATGCTACAGGGATCATGGTGCCGCACATCATGAGTCTGGACGATGCAAAGAATGTAGTCCGTATGACCCGCTTCCATCCTATCGGCCGCCGGCCCGTAGATGGTGGAAACAGCGACGGCGCCTATGGAATGACAGGAATGGACGACTACCTGAAAAAAGCGAATGAACAACGTTTTGTCGTTTTACAGATCGAAGACCCGGAGCCGCTTGTTGACCTGGAAGCTATAGCGCAACTGGAAGGATACGACATGCTGTTCTTCGGGCCGGGAGATTTTAGCCAGGGCATAGGCGCCCCGGGACAGTGGGAAGATCCCCGTCTAATAAAAACACGTGAATTAATCGCAACTACGGCCCGGAAATATGGGAAGTATGCCGGGACAACAGGTAGCCCGGATAATTTTAAACAGTTGAATGATATGGGATACCAGTTTGTTAATCTGGGTGCAGATGTGGTGGGCCTGATCGATTATTGCCGAAAACTTGTCAACGGGTTTCGGGGCGAAATGAAATAAAAATCTGTTCGTAAACGATAAAAATAAAACGAACCAACTGATGTTTTATAATCGCCGGTCAGGATTTGCTTCACGGAATATTACACCGGTTGCATAGTTTGGGGATCTGGGCGTGTTGTCATTCCTGTTTCAGTATCAGGATTTTTTCTATATTTGTAGAATATAGGATGCACCTCGGCAAAGTTTACGAACAAGTTCGACACTCTGCCCTCGGTTTTCGCTATATTTGTCAGGGATATCATATCATTATTGACTGGTTTGTAGGAAGTAATGACCAAAATTATATTTTTCGCAAAACCGGTAATTTTCCGAACATCAACACACCTATTCTTAAAATCACTTTGCAGAGATGAAAAGAATTTTTCTGAACCTCCTTTTGTGTACGGCCGTTTTATTTCCTTATAATATCTTTTCTCAACAGAAGTATGGAGCCAACCGGGTGTCGGTAGAACGCCGGTCTCAGGCTCCACCTTTAAAATTGATATCCTCTTCTGACAGGGAAATGATACAAAAGGCAGATCAGATGGTGAAAAAATACCATTTGAATACAAAGCCGGTCAACCATGTGGTGAAAATAGTATATTTTCATGGTAATGATCTGTTCCCATTAGATAACTGGCAGGACCGGCTGCCCCGGACATTGGATGACGTAAGCAACTTCTACAGGGAAGAATTTCAAAGATATGGTATTGACATTAGCGGAGTGCCTTTTGAAAAAAAGAATGGTGAATATGTCATTCATAAAGTTCAGGGAGATCTGTCATCCCGTAATTACAATACCGAGTCGGGAGGGATAATCGAGGAAGAAATTGCAAGGAAGACCAACGGACGGATCAATTTTTCCACGGATTATGTATTAATTATAAATGGTTTGTGTTATCGAAAAGATGATGGAGTTTATGTTTTTCACTCACCATATCACGGGAGAGGTTCATTCATCGATGGGGTATGTCACGTTGCGGATTGCGAACTGTTAGATGCCGGATTATTAAAAGATACTACTATGCGAATGGTGTTTTCTGAAATGATGATAGCTCGAAAAGAGTGTGGTGTCGCTGAATTTAACAGTTGGTATATTGGCGGGATTGCTCATGAAATGGGACATGTATTTGGGCTTCCCCATGATTTTGGTTATCCGGGGGAGACGGACGGATCTAATATTTCGTTGATGGGACAGTATGGCAGTCGGCATTTCAGGGATTATCTCTGGGGAGGAAAACCAAGTGCATTTTTCTCTGCGGCGGGTATTTTACAGATGTTGAGCCATCCTGTTTTTACTCAATCCGATAAATTACAAAACACAGATCTTGATTTTTGGTTGTATAGTAAACAGTTCGAAAAAAATGAAACAGGGATACTGTTAAATGCGAATTTTAAAGCCGGGGTGCCACCCTATGGAATAGTAGCGTTATTACGGCCGGATAATATTTCGGAATATTTCAACCGGAGTTTTCCAACTTTTATCCAAAGTGCCGGTTCAATAAGTGTAGAATTAGGGAAATTATCGGCAGGAAGTTATACCCTTCAATTATTGTTCCTTTTCCCTAACGGTGCTGTCCGATGGTTCAATCATACGGTATCTGTAGACAATGAGGGTAATGCCGTGATCATTGATTCTCCGGCGAATAATTCCGTAGACATACAGAAATTGTATGAAAAGATCGGGAAGCAGAAAAAAACCACGGAAACACAGGCGAAATTAGAAATATTAAATGGAATATTGAATCCGCAAACGCCTATAAATCCTGTAACATACCAGGGGAAAACATTATATTTATCAGATGCAAAGTGGGAGAAAGCCATGGTAGGTTGGGAACAACCGGCCAGGAATTATTTTAACCGCGAAGCGGAACATAGGTTTTTCCTGGAACTTCAGGGGAAATTATATGCCAAAGGCCTTTATGCTCATTCGCCGTCATTATATGTGTTCCGCTTAGGTAAAAAATGGAATACATTTTCTGCAATTGTCGGTTTAAGGGATGGCGCTCATAAACAAGGATCTGCAAGATTTACAGTGATCGGCGACGGTAAGGTAATTTACAAATCAGACGTGTTAAGAAACCAAGGACAGGAAGAAATAACAGTGGATATATCAGGCGTAGAGATTCTGGAACTAAAAGCCGACGGAACAGAAGGACATAATCATAATTCGTGGGCGATATGGGTCGATCCTGTTATAAAAAAATAACTGAACCACTATGTATCTTTAGTCCATAGGTTGGAGAATGACTGAATGCAATTTCCGGGTAGAACGCTCTTTTAACCACTTCAATAGCATTCTCAACGCTAAATGTGTTAAAGTGCATAGTTTTTACTATGATTCATCTTACAATTCCTTTTACCTTTAATGGACTTTCGTATAAAAAACGTTTTTTGAGGATTTTATTTCGCGAATTAGATATGATTCATGGCCATAATGGTATTACTTTGTATATACCTTCAAAATCATTTGGAATAAAACAATATAAAATATAATATGGATACATCAAGACGTGATTTTATAAAAAAAGTCTCATTAGGAGCGACAGCGCTTAGTGTCGGAGGTATACTTCCCGGGTTCAGCGCCGGAAGTTATCGTCGGATTATAGGGGCCAACGACCGCATCCGTGTTTCGGTAATCGGTGTCAACAGCCGTGGCAATGCTTTGGCTCAGAATTTCGCTCATCAACCGCAATGTGAGGTTGCCACTATATGTGATGTGGATAAACGAGCCATAGAGAAATGTATCAAGGCATTAAGTGGAATACAGGAAAAAATACCCGGAGGAGAACCGGATTTCAGAAAATCACTCGAAGATAAGAATATAGATGCCGTTGTTATAGCTACTCCCGACCATTGGCATACACCGGCTGCATTGTTGTCCCTCCAGGCAGGAAAACATGTATATCTTGAAAAACCTGTAAGTCACAACCCGAATGAGGGCGAAATGCTGGTCAATGCCGCAAAAAAATACAATAAAGTAGTGTTGATCGGTACACAGCGCCGTTCCTGGCCCAAGGTAGTCGAAGCCATTCAGAAAGTACAGGAAGGTGTTATCGGAAAAGTACATTACGGGAAAGGATGGTATGCCAGCAACAGGCCGGGCATCGGTACCGGTAAACCTGTTCCTGTTCCGGAATGGTTGGATTGGGACCTGTGGCAGGGGCCGGCACCACGTAAAACCTATAAGGATAATATTGTCCACTATAACTGGCACTGGTTCTGGAATTGGGGAACTGCCGAATCATTGAACAACGGGACCCATATGATAGACCTGCTCTGCTGGGGGATGAACCTGAAATACCCTAAAAAGATCACTTCAAGCGGCGGAAGATATTATTATAAAGACGATTGGGAAACACCCGACACACAAATCATCAATATAGAATATGATGATGTGCTCTTATCATGGGAAGGGCAAAGTTGTAACAGCAAATTGATCGAAAACTCATCTGTAGGAGTCATTTTTCACGGAGAAAAAGGCAATCTATTCATCTCCGGTGGGAATGATTACAAGATATTCGACAAAAATAACAAGGTGATCAGTGATGTGAAGAGCGACATTACTATCGACCCCCAGAACAGGACAAGTCCCGCCCAAAGGCTGGATGCCCTCCATATACAGAACTTCTTTGACGGCATACAAAAAGGGGCTAAGCTCAACATGACCGTTGAGGAAGGGCATTTGTGTACTTTACTGATGCAATTGGGCAATATATCACTGCGTACCGGAAGTCCTTTGAATATCAATCCCGAAAACGGGCATATCCTGAAAAATTCCGCAGCGCAAAAACTCTGGAAACGGGATTATGAGCGTGGATGGGAGCCCAAAGTTTAATTAAAGTAGAATACAAAATATGAATTAAGTATCATATTTTTTATTGGTCAGGGAAATGATCAATAAGTATAACTATGGTCGTTTTTAAATCTATTTGTGTGAGAGTGTGAAATAATCGATTGGACATTGGTCACTTCCAACTCAACTGTTTTATTGTATGAAAAAATCTTACTCCAGACGAGAATTCATAAAACGTAATTCATTCACCGGATTAGGCGTTTTAATGGCAGGAACTTTTGGTTCCCGTATCTTTGCCTCAAGTGGATCGTCCCAAAATACACTGGCCATATTGGGAGGTCAACCTGCACATCCGGGAAAATGGGTTTCGTGGCCGATATGGAAACCTGAGACAGACGAAGAGCAGTTATTGAAAGTCATCAGAAGCGGGGTCTGGTCACGGGCAAATACAGTCGATGAATTCGAACGGAAATGGGCACAGATGATTGGTTCCAAACGCTGCCTATCCGTAGTGAACGGCACCAATGCACTGATTGTGGCGCTTACCCAGATGGGTGTCGGGGCCGGCGATGAGATCATCGTTCCCCCATATACATTCATCGCCACGGTAGCAGCTGTTTTAATGACCGGAGCCATACCCGTATTTGCCGATATCGATCCTGAAACTTATCAGATTGATCCTGAAAAAATAGAGAAAAAGATCAATGCAAGGACACGGGTAATTCTTCCTGTCCATATACTGGGATTGCCTGCTGATATGATACGTATTATGTCCATTGCCGGGAAACACCGGCTGCTGGTTCTGGAAGATGCTTGTCAGGCATGGTTGGCGGAAATTAATCACAAGAAGACAGGTACTTTCGGAAAAGCCGGCTGCTTCAGTTTCCAGAATTCAAAGAACCTGGCCATCGGGGAAGGTGGGGCAATCGTAAGTGATGACGATGAATTCATGGACAGGTGCTGTTCGTATAATAATTTCGGATTCCCTCATAATGCTCCGGGTTCAATAGGAACTGACGCAGTGATGTTGGGTACAAAAGTACGTTTTACGGAATACCAGGCAGCCATTGGATTGGCCGAAATGGTACGTTTGGAGGGAGAAACAAAACTTCGTAATGAAAATGCAGCTTACCTGAGGGCAAAAATCGAGAAAATACCCGGTATCATTCCTTACAAATTATACAATAATGTAACCCAGGCCGCATTTCATCTTTTCCCATTCAGGTACAAAAAAGAACAATTCAAAGGCATATCAAGAAATACATTCCTGAGGACCCTGAGGGCCGAAGGTGTACCATGTTCCGGCGGATATACCCCGCTCAACAAGATGCCCTTCCTTGAACATGCTTTTAATACGAAAAATTTCCGGAAAATGTATACTGCTGGAGAACTGGATGCAAAGTCCTATTACCGTCAGAATGAATGTCCTGAAAACGATCTTTTATGCACTGAAGCGGTATGGTTACCGCAAAGCCTTTTGCTCGGGAACAAGCAGGATATGGATGATATAGCAAATGCCATAGAAAAAATTAGTCAGAATGCAGGGAAATTAATTTCATACGACAAATAAATGCCGGACAAACCCATAAAAATATACGGACTTCTCTTTGTTTCCGCTCTCTTCTTTACCAGTAAGGTTTTCGCGGAAACCAATATTTCCATGCTGTGGAAGGCCGGTACGGCACAGGTTGTTATAACACCAGGAGAGAATTTGTGGATGGCCGGATATGCGGCCCGAAACCAACCCTCCGAAGGAAAAATTCACGACTTATATGCTAAAGCACTGGTGTTGGAAGATTCTTACGGAAGTCGTTCCGTATTGGTTACATCCGATCTTTTGGGCTTTACAGCAGACTTGTCGAATCGTATTCGAAAAGAACTGGCATCTTTACTGGATCTTACAAAAGCCCAGATTATCCTGAACGCCTCGCACACACATTCGGGTCCTGTGTTATCCGGCGCTTTAGTGGATATCTACCCGATAGATAAGGAAGAATGGGATAGGATTGAAAGGTATACGCAGACCCTGGAAAAAAAAATCATCGATCTGGTCATAGAAGCGGCCCTAAACTTAGAGCCTGTTTCAATCTATGCGGCCAACGGAACGGCCCGGTTCCTGGTAAATCGTAGGAATAATCCGGAACAAAAAATAGAGTACCAAAGTGAATTGAAAGGGCCGAGCGATTATTCAGTTCCTGTTCTTAAAGTTGTTAAAAAGTCAGGTGATATAAAAGCCATTATCTTCGGGCATGCCTGCCATCCCGTTGTGTTGACCGGTTACCAATGGGCCGGCGATTATCCGGGATTTGCTCAGTTGGAATTGGAAAAATTATATCCCGGAACGACGGCCCTCTTTTTTCAAGGTGCCGGTGCCGATCAAAACCCTATGCCTCGTAGAACCATTCCGTTGGCCAGGCAACATGGCATCACACTGGCAGCGGCTGTGGACAGGGTACTTCACGAAAAGATGAAATCATTGCCATCCAGCTTAAAAACAGCATATAAAGAGATCGACCTACCTTTGGTACCGATATCCGAAAAAGAATTGGCCGGAATAATACAAGAGAAAGAAGGATATCCGAAGCAGTGGGCTTTACGTATGCTGGAAGAAAGAAGAAAAGGCATTACTCCTCTCAATACCTATCCGTACCCCATACAAATATGGAACCTGGGAGGGTTACCCTTATTTTCCTTAGGTGGAGAATTAGTAGTAGATTATGCTCTGAATTTCAAACAAAAATATGGATATGAATCATTTGTTTTAGGATATTCCAATGATGTTATGGCTTATATACCGACTGTCAGGATATTGAACGAAGGTGGTTATGAAGGGGCGGATTCACAGATGGTATATGGAATGCCCGGATTGTGGTCGTCTGAAATAGAAACCCTTATATTTAAAGGGGTAGATGAGTTAGCAGAAAAAGTAGATATACAACGCCGGTAACACCATGAAAAACAATCATAAAAAGACAGTCCATTCCCTTATAGCTAAACGCTATTATTCCGGATTTGCAGATGCACACGATACCTACAATGCTATCTCTGCCGGTAGCGATGGGAGAATATATTACGTCTTATCTTCCACACGATATGATATTGGGGGGCAATTTTATGTATATGACCCAAAAACAGAAAAAACAGAATTTATAGCCGATTTATCATCCGCTTTGGGAGAAAAAGAAAAAAAATGCATAGCCCAGGGAAAAAGCCATGTGGAATTTTATGAAGCTGATCATAAGTTATATTTTGCCACACATATAGGATATTACGAAATGATAGGCGGCATGGAGCGGTTGCCACGAAATGCTCCGGATGGATATCAGTTGTATCCGGGAGGTCATTTCCTGTCTTATGATATGGAAACAGGCAAAATAGCCGATCTGGCTTTAGCTCCTGATGGTGAGGGTATTCTGACTATGGCTATGGACAAAAAAAGAGGTCATATTTATGGAATTACATGGCCGAAAGGATACCTGGTAGATTATAATATTCATACTGGGCAGCTGAAAAATACCGGTTTGATCAATAAAATGGGAGAAGCCGGCATAATAGGAAAAGATTACCGGGTTCTTTGCCGTTCGATGTTTGTGGACACTCGTAACGGAAATTTGTATTATTCCACTGCCGAAGGGGATATCTGGACTTATCATCCGAAATATAACAAGCCTGAAAAACTGGATGAAGTGGATATGAAGCTGGATTATTTCGGAACCTATGATTATACTGATCCGGGAAGTATGGCTTATAATTGGAGAAAAGTATGCTGGTGTGAACAGGAACATGTAGCCTATGGTGTTCATGGTAATTCCGGTTATTTGTTCCGTTTTGATCCGGAAAAAAGGGAATTGGAGGTCATGGAACGAATCACTTCCGGTCCATCCAGAAAAAGCGGCATGTATGACCAGTTCAGTTACGGGTACCTTGGTTTTATGTTGAGTAACAGCCAGACTGTTTACTATCTCACCGGAGGACCTGTTTATCGTGATGGAAAACGTGTCGGCGGAACCGGCAAAATAGCTATGGGAGCTGCCAGGGGACTGGAGAACCTTCACCTGGTCACTTATGATATTCCCCGGCGAAACTATACGGATCATGGTGCCGTTTTCTATGAAGACGGTAGTATTCCTACATATGTAAATTCCATAGCTATGGATCAACAGGGTAACATATATACCCTGGCCAGGTTCATCCACGAAGGAAAAGAAATCGAAGACTTAGTGAAAATAATATTGTTTCAATAAATTAAATATCTATGACAGACCGTAGAACTTTTATCAAAACCGGAGCTTTTGCAGGAGTGGGATTATTCACATCGGGATGGGTTTCAGGAAACGTTTCCGAACCTGTAAAAAAAGGATTACGAGTAGGAATTATCGGATTGGATACTTCACATAGCACAGCTTTCACAAGATTGTTCAATAATGATCAGGCATCCGACTATGGAGGATACAAAGTCGTCGCAGCCTATCCCTATGGCAGCCGCGATATAAAATCCAGTGTCGACCGTATCCCGGGTTATATCGAAGAAGTAAAAAAAATGGGAGTGGAAATTGTTGATTCCATCAAAGCCTTATTAAAAAAAGTCGATTTTGTATTGCTTGAGACAAATGACGGGCGTCCGCATCTGGAACAAGCATTGGAGGTTTTCAGGGCAGGAAAGCCGGTGTTTATTGATAAACCGGTGGCTGCTTCCTTAACCGATGCTATTTCCATTTATCAGGCAGCCGGAAAATTTAAGGTCCCTGTTTTTTCTGCATCTTCCCTCAGGTACATGTCGAATATGGATGATATCCTGAAAAAACAAAGTATTGGAAAAATCCTGGGTGCCGATACATTCAGTCCATGCGCACTGGAGGAAACCCATCCTGATTTTTTCTGGTATGGCATCCATGGTGTCGAAGCATTGTTTACCGTCATGGGCGTAGGATGTAAAACAGTATCGCGCGTACATACCCCAGGCGCTGATGTTACGACAGGTATTTGGAATGATCAACGTATCGGTACTTTCAGGGGAATACGGACAGGGAAAACAGGGTATGGCGGATATGCTTTCGGTGAAAAGGGTATTAAACCTTTGGGTGACTATAATGGATACATCCCGTTAGTCAAGGAAATTGTTAAATTTTTCCAGACAGGAATTGCTCCTGTAACTCCGGAAGAAACACTTGAAATATTCTCCTTCATGGAAGCAGCAGATGAAAGCAAAAGAAGGAACGGTGCATCTGTTGATATTCAGGAGATTCGTGAAAAGGCGCTTAGTAAAGTAAAAAAGACATGGTAAGGTAACATTAAAATAAAACAGATGACCGAAACAACTTTATCCAAAAAGAATTCAATAGTATCGATTGCGATCCTGGCGTTTATGTTCTTTATCTTCGGGTTTGTCTCGTGGATTAACGCAATACTTATTCCCTATTTCAGGATTGCCTGCGAATTAGAAACGGATTTCCAGGCCTATTTAGTGGCATTTGCATTTTACATTGCATATTTCGTGATGTCTATGCCAGGTGCCCTGCTCCTGAAAAAAGTCGGGTTCAAGCGCGGCATCATGTACGGTTTTTTTGCCCTGTCATTGGGTGCCTTGATATTTATTCCCGCTGCACTTACCCGCACTTATGGTATTTTTCTGATCGGGTTATTTACCATGGGAACAGGATTGGCCGTGCTGCAAACAGCCGCAAACCCCTATGTAACTATCATCGGTCCTATCGAAAGTGCTGCGCGGCGTATGAGTATCATGGGGGTATGCAATAAATTTGCGGGTATCGTTTCCCCGCTTATTTTTGCCGCATTCACATTAAAAGCCACTGACACCTCGCTATTTGAAGCTTTGCCTCTAATGGACGATGCAAGCAGAAGCGCTGCCCTCGATGAGTTGATCCGCCGTGTGATATTCCCTTATGGTTGCCTTAGCGTATTATTGGTCGGAGCCGGATTATTTATCAGGTATTCCGTACTTCCTGAGATCAATACGGAAAAAGAAACAGAAGAACAGGTACTGGCACATACAGGAAAGAAAAATATTTTCCATTTTCCTTACCTGATATTGGGTGCCATTGCCCTGCTTTTACATGTCGGCACACAGGTAATTGCTATCGATACCATCATCAGGTATGCCGAATCCATGGGGTTGAATCTCATCGAGGCAAAAGCATTCCCTTCATATACTTTGACAGCCACCATCATTGGATATATCATCGGCATCGCCTGTATTCCTAAAATTATCAGCCAGACTACGGCATTAAGGATCTGTACGATCACAGGACTGATATTTTCTTTTTGTGTCCTCTTCATACCCGGATATATGAATTTCGGAAATCATACCATCAGTATCTCTATCTGGTTCCTGGCTTTGTTGGGATTGCCTAATTCGCTGATCTATGCAGGGATATGGCCTTTGGCTATCCGGAATCTGGGACGATTCACTAAAACAGGTTCTTCCTTATTGATTATGGGATTGGTAGGAAATGCCATTCTCCCTTTAATCTATGGGGCGCTTGCCGATCGCATCGGGTTACGTCAGGCATATTGGGTGTTGATTCCATGTTTCCTGTACCTGGTTTTCTATGCCTTGTACGGACACAAAATCACTTCATGGAAACGTGTAAAATGATACCCGCATAAATATTCATGATCAATGTTCACATCAACCATCTATAAGTTCATAGTTTATTATTCATCTTTTCTACTTTAAAGAACCTTGAATCCGGAATTTTGAACTTCAATCTAAAATAATCTTAATCGTATGAAATCCAAACCTATTTATAACAGACGTTCATTCCTTTCGAATACAGCTTTGGCAGGGGCAGGAGTTTTGGGTTTTCCGGCTATTATCCATTCATGCTCCGGCTCTGCAGACAGGGGGATTATGCCATTGCGCCCTTTTGAAGAATTATTTATACCCGAACTTCCGGATAAAGCAATTGAGGGAAAGCCGCTTAAAGCAGCGCTTGTCGGGTGTGGAGCAAGAGGAACAGGTGCCGCATTTAACTTTCTGGACGCAGGTGATAATTTACTTATAACAGCTTGTGCCGATTTATTTAAGGATAAATTAGATGCATGCCTGAAGATGTTGAAGGAAAAAAAGAAAATGGAAGTGCCACCGGAAAATTGTTTTACAGGTTTTGATGCATACAAAAAAGTTTGCGATTTGCCTGTTGACCTGATTATTATAGCTTCCCCTAATTGTTTTCATCCTGAACAAATGAAATATGCCATAGAAAAAGGGAAACATGTATTTGTAGAAAAACCGGCTGCCATTGATCCTACCGGTTACAGGACATTTCTCGCATCTGCCCGTCAGGCGTACAGTCGCGGGCTAAACGTCCTTCCCGGAACGCAGTACCGTTTTGATCGTCCTTTTGTAGCATCTTACCGGAAAATTCAGGAAGGATGGATAGGAAGTATTGTTTCAGGGTATGTTTTTTACCATACAGGAAGTGACCAGTACATCGTTCGTCAACCCGGATGGTCGGATATGGAATATATGATACGGGGACACTTCAACTGGAGTTGGGTAAATGGTGATCAGGTCAGCAATATGTTGATACATTGGATTGACGTGTTTAACTGGTTTTCGCATCTTAAACCCGTAAGAGCCATTTCATACGGTTCACGGATACAAAAAAACATAGGAAATGTATATGACAATTTCAGTATGAATATTGAGTACGAAGGAGGAGTAAATGTTTCCGGTATGGTCCGTAGGATAGACGGATGCGATAATGACAGGGGCGCTATTATCCGGGGGGAGAAGGGCTCATGGCACAGCCGTGATTTTTCCATAAGAAACAATGACGGCGAAATAATATGGAAGTATGATGGAGAAGACGCCAAAAATAAATTCAAGGTACATGATATGTATACTCTCGAACACATTGAGCTGGTCAACCATATACGAAAAGGTAAAGTGATAAATGTAGCCGAAGGTGCGGCCATATCATCCATGACTGCTGTAATGGCTAGGGAATCGGCTTATACGGGAAAAGCGTATACATGGGAGCAAATTACCTCTTCAAATTTGAATATGTTACCTGAAAAAATGGAGTTAATAAATATGGACCTGAAAAAATATGAAATACCGCTTGCAGGGATTTCTTCCAAAAATATACCGTCATGAAAAGAATAAAAATCATCAATGGGAAAATCATTACTTCTACCAGGATATTTCCGGGTGTTGTGTGTGTTGACGGGAATAAAATATGTGAAATAAGTGACAGGGATATTGATTTTCCGCATGCCGTCATTGTAGATGCAAAAGGTAAATATATATCCCCGGGATTTATTGATTTACATACGCATGGAGCAGGGAATTCCGATTTCATGGATGGAACGGTAGATGCTTACCTGACCGCAGTGGAAAGGCATGCTGTGCACGGCACTACTGCTTTATATCCTACGACACTGGCTTCTACTTATGAAGAATTGATCCATACTTTTGAAGTCTACGAAGAAACTATTACAAAAAACACCAAAGGGGCTACTATGATGGGACTTCACCTGGAAGGACCGTACTTCTCGATGAATCAGAGAGGAGCACAGGATCCGAAGTATATCCGGAATCCCGAACCGAAAGAATACCTGTCCGCCCTTCATGCCACCAGGCATATCAAAAGATGGAGTGCGGCCCCTGAACTGAAAGGGAGTAAAGAATTTGCTGAAGCGTTATCGGTCCGGGATATACTACCTGCCATTGCCCATACCGATGCGGTTTATGAAGAAGTGCTGCCGGCATTTGACTGGGGATTTACACACATAACACATTTATACTCCTGCACTTCAGGAGTAACACGTCGAAATGCATTTCGTTATGCCGGAGTGATAGAGGCTGCATACCTGATCCCTGAAATGACGGTGGAAATTATTGCAGATGGTGTACATCTTCCGGCAAGTCTGTTAAAACTAGTGTATCAAATCAAAGGTCCCGGAAAAATAGCTTTGATCACAGACTCCATGAGGGCAGCCGGTATGCCGGAAGGTCCGAGCATATTAGGAAGTCTAAGCAACGGACAGGAGGTAATAGTAGAAGATGGTGTGGCAAAATTACCGGACCGTTCCGCTTTTGCCGGAAGTGTGGCTACAACCGACAGATTAGTACGTACCATGATGAAACAGGGCGAAGTCCCTTTAATAGATGTAATAAAGATGGTAACCTCTACACCTGCACGGATTATGGGAATAGAAAAAATAAAAGGTTCATTATCAAAAGGAAAAGATGCAGATATTGTCGTCTTTGACGATGACATCAACATGCAGATGGTAATGATTAATGGTAAAATTATACAAAATAAATTGTAATGACAGCGGTAAAATACATTCAAAAATACAGTTTACATATTTATGTTTATCCGTCAAGAAAAGAACTAGGGTCATCTGCTGCCCGGAATGTAGGTGACACTATCCGGGAAATGCTGCAGCAGAAAGACTTCCTGAACATAATCTTTGCTGCAGCGCCTTCTCAAAACGAATTCCTTGAATCACTCCGTAAACAGCAAGGCATTGAATGGCAAAGGATCAATGCATTTCATATGGATGAATATGTCGGATTGCCTCTCGATGCCCCTCAACGTTTCGGAAACTATTTGAAGGAGCATATTTTTAATACTTTACCTTTTTATTCTATCAATTATCTGAATGGTAATGGTAGTGTTAATACAGATGAAGAATGCGAAAGATATTCCAGGCTTTTGGAACAACATCCCGTGGACATTGTCTGTATGGGAATCGGAGAGAATGGACATATTGCATTCAACGATCCGCATGTAGCAGATTTTTATGATCCTGTTTTGGTCAAACAAGTTGATTTGGATGATGCCTGCCGGCAACAACAGGTGAATGACGGGTGTTTTTCCTCTTTTGAAAAAGTACCTACACATGCACTTACTTTGACCATTCCCGCTTTAATGAAGGCATCACATCTTTTTTGTATGGTGCCTGGACAGGCAAAAGCATGGGCGGTATCACATATGGTCAATGGTCCCGTTAGTGAAGATATTCCGGCAACCTGCCTGCGCAAGCATGAACATGCTACGATATATGTAGATATGGAAAGTGCAGCCATGTTAGGTTAACGTATTGAATATGAGTAAATAAGTGATTGTTTCCTGTTTGATTTATCCAAAATGTAAAAACTTTAAATTGCCTAGTAAAAAGGGTATTGACTTGAATGTTATATTTTAATGGTATCCAATATGTTATAATGAATTAACTGATATAAAGGTAGGCTATAACCAGTTTAATAATGATTGGAATTTTCATTAAGAAAATTTAATCGGAAATTTCCGAAACTTATAAAATGATGAAATAAGGATCGTCGATTATACTTCTTCTTTTATCGTTCTATTTGTCTATCTGTCAAGTAAAATAACTCTTGTATGTTACCGAACCGGTTCTACAATAACAAAACATATATTCAGGAAGGTATCCGGTTTCCGGCAAATACTTGATGAATTGGAGTTGAGTGAAAACAAAAAAATGTTGCTTAAAAAAAAACAATGCTGAACAATTATTGAACCAAACTGTTAATCTTATAAAGCAGTTAAAGCCTTTTTTGAGAATTATTATTCGCAAATTTTGAATATGATATCATGACCATAATGATATTTTTTATTACATCTGCAAAGTTATTCCGAATAAAACAAAACAACGAAATAGTTTTATGGATGCGTCAAGGCGGAATTTTATAAAAAAGGTCTCAATAGGAACGGCATCACTTGCTATTGGTGGTATACTTCCCGGGTTCAGCGCCGGAGGTTATCGCCGGATTATAGGGGCCAACGATCGAATCTGTATTTCTGTAATCGGTGTCAATAGTCGCGGTAATGTTTTGGCAAGAAATTTTGCCCGTCAACCGCAATGTGAAGTTGCCACTATATGCGATGTGGATAAACGAGCTATAGGAAAATGTATCAGGGCAGTAAGCAAGATACAGAAAAAAGCGCCCGAAGGAGAACCGGATTTCAGAAAATCACTTGAAGATAAGAATATTGATGCTGTCGTTATAGCTACTCCCGACCATTGGCATACACCGGCTGCATTGTTATCCCTTCAGGCAGGGAAACACGTATATCTTGAAAAACCTGTTAGTCACAACCCGAATGAGGGCGAAATGCTGATTGAGGCAGTAGAGAAATACAATAAAGTGGTATTGGTTGGTACACAGCGCCGTTCCTGGCCTAAGGTAGTCGAAGCCATTCAGAAGCTACAAAAAGGAATTATTGGCAAAGTACATTACGGGAAGGGGTGGTATTCCAGCAACAGATCAGGCATCGGTACCGGTAAACCTGTTCCTGTTCCGGAATGGTTGGATTGGGACCTGTGGCAGGGGCCGGCACCACGTAAAACCTATAAGGATAATATCGTCCACTATAACTGGCATTGGTTCTGGAATTGGGGAACTGCCGAATCGCTGAACAACGGGACCCATATGATAGACCTGCTCTGTTGGGGACTGAATCTGAAATACCCTAAAAAGATTACTTCAAGCGGCGGAAGATATTATTATAAAGACGATTGGGAAACACCCGATACGCAAATCATCAATATAGAATATGATGATGTGCTCTTATCGTGGGAAGGACGAAGTTGTAACAGTAAATTGATCGAAAATTCGTCTGTAGGAGTCATTTTTCACGGAGAGAAAGGCAATCTATTCATCTCCGGTGGGAATGATTACAAGATATTCGACAAAAATAACAAGGTGATCAGTGATGTGAAGAGCGATATTCCCATCGACCCCCAGAACAGGACAAGTCCCGCCCAAAAGTTGGACGCCCTCCATATACAGAACTTCTTTGACGGCATACAAAAAGGGGCTAAGCTCAACATGACCGTTGAGGAAGGACATCTGTGTACTTTACTGATGCAATTGGGTAATATATCACTGCGTACCGGAGATTCTCTGGATATTAATCCCGAAAACGGACATATCATGAAAAACTTTGCCGCAAAAAAGTTGTGGAAACGGGATTATGAGCGTGGATGGGAACCTAAAGTTTAATAAAATCCAATTAAGGATATATCGTGTTTGCTGTTGAGGCTGTCTTAAAGATATTTTAAAAGTTTTTATCTTAGGGTATTTTAATTATTGTCTGAAAATAAGGATATTATCAGGGTGGTTGCGCAAAGAGACAAGATAATTAAAATTATCGAAAATCACACAATTTGTTAATGATATCCAAGACAGTAATTCGGTGTTTTCAAATTGATGCTGCATCGGTTATTACGGAAAAGCATCAAATCAGTCCATCCTTTCCCATACCTCTTCAATAGGACTATTGCCAATCTTTCCCTTCATGTGGAGTTTGTTGTTTTTTAACTCATATTCATAAGTGAATTTTTGTCCCAGAAAAGACTTCATTACCGTGAAAGCCATAACAATGGTTTCGGTAAAAGTATTTCCATCGATGGAGAATTTTCCACCCGCTCCAATCTTTATTTCCCCTTCATCGTCAAAGTTGGCCCAGATAAAATTGTTTTCCGTAATAAATTTGATCTGGTTGATTTTACCGGTTACATCTTTTCCGTTCTGGGAAATCAGTTTCCAGGTGCCTTTTAATTCGTTTTCTTTTGCATCTGCACAGAAAAGGATTGTCAAAGACAGCACAGCAATGAATAAGAATTTAAATTTCATATGTAAAAAAATTGAGAATTGAGAATTGAAAGTTGAGAATTATATTTTCATTGACTATTCAACATTAAGAAATGAAGGTCACTTATCCTATTTTTCATTTATATACTGAATAGCCCGCTCTATCAGTACATCTTTTTTATTAAGCAGGTCGTCTGCTGTAGGCCGGGCATGTATATCGATCTTTACTCCTGTACGCTGACATTGGATCCAGTCGGGATAATATGCGCCAATGACAGTATAACTAACGGTCATTCCTCCGGGCAGAATAAACCTTGTTACATTTCCGTCCGCACCGGAAGTGGTTGATCCGATCACAGCAGCCCGGGGTGCATTACTTAAAGCAATGGCTGTCATTTCACCAAGACTTTGTGTATACTCATTCACCAATATGGCCACCTTTCCTTTAAAGAAATCAGGATTTGTTTTTCCGATAGGGCACTCATTATATTTTCTGTAATGCCCAGGATAATTAAGTACGGATGTTGAAAACCATAAATTAATTGCCGTATTTGGTAAAAGAACATCCGACAATTTGAAAAAAGACATGAAATCGCGGGGATATTGTCTTAAATCAAAAATAATCCCCTTAGCAGACATATTATTTTCTATGGCATTGACCAGTTGGCTCGATATAGATGTCCCCAAATTCAGGAAAATAATGTCTTTGTTTTCTCTTTGATAATTCTCAGCACCTTTTACACCAGTCGTATTCTCTCTGGAAAATTGCTTCAATTCCAGTGATATCATTTGTCCGCCCCGGTTGATCTTTGCTTCCAGAGAACTGGCTTTACCGGTACCGGCCATTATGTCCATAGCATTATCAGCGGATTTTGCCAATATGCACGGACGTAGGTTGCGTGACAATGCAGCATTGTTGGAAGCTGTAATGTAAGGAGCCAGTTCGTTATATATTTCTTTTACAGGTTTACCATTTACGGAAAGTATGATATCACCGGGGTTTAGCTCAGAGGTAAAGGATTTCTCTACGCAAAACTCACCGTTGTCTGTTTCCGTCAGGGTAACCGGGTATTTTTTGTATTCCAGCCTTTCTGCAGGTGTTCCTTTCAATGACCCATTAAAAAATAACCTTCCATGAGAATCGTTAATTTCTGCTACTGCTTTCATCATAGCAGCAAAATATTCCGCTTCCGATCCAGCCGATAAAACTTCCGGAATATATTCAGTCAATACATTTGTCCATGGTTTATCTGTCAGGGATTTGTAAGGAAAATTGTATTCCATTACATTCCAGAACCGGAACAATGAAAGCAAGCGATATCCCTGGTCTTCCCATGTTATATTATTATATGGTTTTTCAGCCCTGAAGTTACGTTGACGTGGTCCTCCTCCGAATGGGATCATATAATAATTCACCTTTTCCTGTCTTACGGCATTTTTCACTTTATTCAAAAGCGAAATCATATCATCTGTAAACATTTCTTTATTGTTGATCCATGCGATATCGGCAAAGCATGGATATAAGATGCTGTCTCCTGATGATATATGATACTCTTTCACCGGAAAGTCTCCTATATTTTCCGTCCAGTTATATAGTACCTGATTTAGTTCCTTTTTGTTTTTCGCATTTGCTACTTTTGGTAATACACGGAATAATTCATAATCCCAGTTTATATCGCCATCTGCTATCGCAGGATGATAATATTTCAAAAATCCCCATATACGCCCCAATACGTCAAGATTTCTATATACCTCCGGTGTCAGTTCTTTTAACGTTATACCGGATCCTTTGTCGAATTCCACATCTTCTTCGGCAGGATATCTTGCTTTTACATATCGGTATACAGGAAAGTTGTCCACCTGTATATCCCAATCATCGATCCAGACCTTGTTGATATTTTCGGTTTTCAGACCAAACCTGATTTCATAAATATTCGGTTTTAATTTGGCCCTGATCGTAAAACCATCCCATCCGGCATTTCCGGATATATTATTTATGATCAGAGAGTCAGGAATAGCAGGATGTTCTACTGATTCATCCCTTACCCGTTGCAGTATATAAAAATATAATTTTCCGGATCTTGCCTCTGAATATTTGAATTTTCCGGAAAAAATTAACGAATCGCCTTCTATCCTGGCAGCGTCGAGGTAATAGTAAACATCACAATCGTTTTGAAGTTTTAATGAATATTTCCCTTCGGCAACATTGATGCTGTCTTTTCCTGTATTTCCGGAACTAATCCATTTACTCACATACGGAGAAGGACAATTACGTGGATTATAAACTACAGCATTCGTCTCAAATTTCATTTCCGGTGTTATATACCTGCTATCAGGACGGTCTGGCGGAGTAATTCCTGCCTGTCTATTATTTACAGGATATGTGGTACTATTTGCACCATTACAAGCCGATAAAAAGAATACGACGATCAGGAATAGATACTTTTTCATGACTTATGATCTTTAAGAGACAGTTTTTAATAGTGTATCACTTTGTAAATATATGAAGAATCATTAAAGAAACAACTCTACAGGCATTTTTATATGATGTTTATACAATCATTATCAAAACGTAATCCGGATATCATTCCTGATCATGCTTAATAAGAGCCGTTTATGTAATGTTTGATATATGCTGATCATTCATTTTCTTTTGATTCTCATTTTTTATAAACAATCAAAAAAATCGTATACAACCTGCCCTTAAATGTTATATTTTTGCATGCGGAAAAATGGGTATACGTAGGTCGTATATTTTTGAAAATTAAACAAGAAAAATGGAGCAAAACATCAAGAAAGTCATTGTATTAGGGTCTGGTGCCCTGAAAATCGGAGAGGCGGGTGAGTTTGATTATTCTGGCTCGCAGGCATTAAAAGCGATGCGAGAGGAGGGGGTTTATACCGTACTGATCAATCCGAACATCGCAACGGTACAAACCACGGAAGGCATTGCCGATAAGATTTATTTTCTCCCGGTAACGCCTTTTTTTGTGGAAAAAGTAATCCAACGCGAACAGCCCGATGGTATTTTATTGGCTTTTGGAGGTCAGACAGCTCTGAACTGTGGGATTGCTTTGTTTAAGGCCAATATATTTGAAAAATACAATGTACGGGTATTGGGTACACCTATTCAGGCCATTATGGATACTGAAGACCGTGAACTTTTTGTACATAAGCTTGACCAGATTGATGTGAGGACTCCGCGCAGTATTGCCGTAGAAACCATGGAAGCTGCCGAAGAAGCCGCTGAAAAGTTAGGATTTCCAATTATAGTCCGTGCCGCTTATGCTTTAGGCGGTTTGGGAAGCGGATTTTGCATCAATATGGAAGAACTCCGGACATTGGTAGCCAAATCTTTCACTTATTCTAATCAGGTATTAGTTGAAGAATCGCTGAAAGGATGGAAGGAAATAGAATATGAGGTAGTCCGAGACAAGTACAACAACTGTATTACGGTATGTAATATGGAAAACTTCGATCCGCTCGGGATACATACAGGAGAAAGTATAGTCGTGGCACCCATCCAGACCATGAATAACCGTGAAGTGCAGAAACTCCGCCAGCTATCTATCAATATTATCCGGCATATCGGGGTGGTAGGTGAATGTAATGTGCAGTTTGCATTCGATCCGTTTTCCGAAGATTATCGTGTAATTGAAGTAAATGCACGTCTCTCCCGTTCCAGTGCATTGGCATCCAAAGCGACCGGTTATCCGCTGGCTTTTGTCGCCGCAAAATTGGCTTTGGGCTACGGATTACACGAACTGAAAAACTCCATTACCAAGGTAACATCTGCCTATTTCGAACCATCCATCGATTATATTGTTTGTAAGATCCCACGTTGGGACATGAATAAATTCCAGGGGGTTTCCAAGGAAATCGGTTCCTCTATGAAAAGTGTGGGAGAAGTGATGGCCATCGGACGTACATTCGAGGAATCCATACAAAAAGGATTACGGATGATCGGACAGGGAATGCATGGATTTGTTGGTAATCGTGACCTTGTTTTTGAAGATATCGAAAAAGAATTGACCAATCCGACCGATATGCGGATTTTTGTGATCAGCAAAGCCTTTGACAAAGGATATACCGTTGATCAGATATATGACCTGACTAAGATCGATAAGTGGTTTCTTTATAAGTTGTTAAATATCCATCACTTAAAAGCCGAGCTGGGTAAATACAACAGCATCGAAGAACTTCCGGCCGACCTGTTACTGGATGCTAAAAAACAAGGATATTCCGATTTCCAGATTGCCCGTTATGTTTGTAAAGACGATGACCGTAAGATCAGCCAGTCATTGCTGAAAGTACGTAACCACCGGAAAAAGCTGGGGGTAGTGCCTTATGTGAAGCAGATCGATACATTGGCGGCCGAATATCCTGCGCAGACCAATTACCTGTATCTGACCTACCATGGATCGGAGCATGATGTGCCGTTTGAGCGTGACGGAAATTCTGTGGTGGTTCTCGGTTCAGGTGCATATCGTATCGGTAGTTCCGTTGAATTTGACTGGTGTAGTGTCAATGCCATCAACACCATCCGGAAAGAAGGTTACCGTTCCATCATGATCAATTATAATCCGGAAACGGTCAGTACCGATTATGATTCCTGCGATAAACTGTATTTTGACGAATTGTCTTTTGAAAGGGTCATGGATATTCTGGATCTGGAACAACCGAAAGGGGTGATCATTTCCACCGGAGGGCAGATACCTAATAATCTGGCCATGCGCCTTGATGAGCAGAAAGTGCCTATTCTGGGTACCACTGCTGCTTCTATAGACAGGGCAGAGGACCGTCATAAATTTTCCATGATGTGTGATGCCCTGGAGGTTGATCAGCCTAAATGGAAGGAATTATCAAACATGGATGATATCTATAAGTTTGCCGACGAGGTTGGCTTCCCCTTATTGATTCGTCCTTCCTATGTATTATCCGGCGCTGCGATGAATGTGGTTTCCAACCGTGATGAACTGAGGGATTACCTGCAACTGGCCGCCAACGTTTCCAAACAACATCCTGTAGTAGTTACTGAATTCCTGCAAAATGCCAAGGAAATCGAAATAGATGCTGTAGCCAATAAAGGAGAACTGGTTACCTATGCTATTTCGGAACATGTCGAGTTTGCAGGTGTACATAGCGGGGATGCTACGATTGTATTTCCTCCGCAAAAACTGTATTTTGAAACTGTACGCCGTATCAAAAGGATTACCCGTAAGATCGCCAAAGAGTTGAATATTTCAGGTCCGTTTAATATGCAATTCCTGGCAAAAGATAATGATATCAAAGTCATCGAATGTAACCTGCGTGCATCACGTAGTATGCCTTTTGTTTCAAAGGTTTTGAAAACCAATCTGATAGAGATCGCTACCCGGGTGATGCTCGGATTACCTGTGGAACAATTGGATAAATCCACTTTCGACCTTGACTATATTGGCGTGAAAGCTTCCCAGTTTTCTTTTGCCCGATTATTAAAAGCAGATCCTGTCTTAGGAGTAGAAATGGCTTCAACAGGTGAGGTCGGCTGTATTGGCGATGACTATTACGAAACATTAATGAAATCGATGCTTTCGGTAGGTTATCGTATTCCGGAAAAAAACATACTGATGTCGACGGGAACCATGCGTGACAAAGTTGAATTACTGATTCCGGCACGTTTGTTAGTAGAAAAAGGATATAAAATATTCGCTACCCGCGGAACTGCAAAATTCCTGGTTGAAAATGGAGTAGAAGCGACACCGCTTGCATGGCCGGATGAAGATGAGCATCCGAATGTATTGGATTATCTGAAGGAAAAGAAAATCGATATGGTGGTCAACATACCGAAGAATCTGTCGAAAAGTGAGTTGAACAATGATTACACGATTCGTCGGAGTGCGGTTGATTTTAATATCCCGTTGATCACAAATGCCCGTTTGGCCAGCGCTTTCCTGACTGCTATCTGTAAGAACAGTCTGGAAGATATGAAGATCAAGAGTTGGGATGAATATTAAACCGCCTTCAATCAATTAAGTAGTTTGACAATTCGGGTATTTTTGGTCTTTCTGGGCATGTTTCAGGCCTTGTTTTCGCTTACCGGGCAATCAGTTGAAACAGAGCAGACACCCTGTCGTTTAGGAATGGTTTTAAGCGGAGGCGCGGCTCGTGGTATTGCACATATCGGAGTCCTTAAGGCATTTGAGGAAAATGGTATCGAAATTGATTATTTCTCAGGTGCAAGCATGGGGGCCATCATTGCTTTATTTTCTGCTTCGGGAAAGACTGCCGATGAAATGTTGGACATAGCTTTACAGTTGAAAAAAAGGAAATTAAAAAAGTTCGGCAAGCTCCACATTGGAAAAGTAGGTATTGATTATATCGGAAAACAGATAGATAAACATATTCCCCAAAAATCTTTTGAAGAATTGGAAAAACCCTTGTTCGTTTGTTTAACAAATATGGGTACCGGAAATTTTGAAATCTTCTCTACAGGAGCGATCCTCCCTCCATTAAAAGCGACAGCAGCTATTCCTGTTAAATATAAAGAGCAGGATATCAATGGAATGACCTATGTCGATGGTGGTATGTTGAATAATTTACCGGTAGAGCCGTTACGTGACCGTTGTACTACAGTTGTCGGTATCAGTGTTAACCCCATGGAGGAAAAGACCGGAAAACTGAAACTCCGGACCAAAGTCGTCCGTCTGATCGATCTGGTCGTAAATGAAAATGAAACACGTCGGGTAGAACTATGTGATTTTCATTTGGAAGTGCCGGGTTTGGGGGCTTATGATCTGGAA
Organism: Bacteroidales bacterium; assembly: GCA_031275285.1. Lineage (NCBI taxonomy): Bacteria > Pseudomonadati > Bacteroidota > Bacteroidia > Bacteroidales > Bacteroidales bacterium. The sequence continues at coordinate 59,096 of JAISOY010000159.1, forward strand.
GAATATGATAAAGCTCAGGAAATATATGACTTGGGATATCAGGCGGCTAAAGTATTTATTGCTGAAAACCCTGAATTGTTGACCTTTAAAACAAAAAACCATGAAAACAGCGAGTCGGTTAAGCCTTGTGATTGTGATATGTTTCGCGGCTTGTAGATCGTTTGTAACGACAACACTGGAATCTGAACTTTTCGAAGAGGCCATGAAAAAAGTTGCGAACCCACAACTGATAGATGTCCGTACCCCGGAAGAATTCAAGGAAGGACATCTTCCCGGAGCCATTCTTATAGATATTAAAGAGCCCGATTTTGACAAGGTAATCCTTAATCTGGATGCGGAACAGCCGGTTTTTGTGTATTGCCGTTCGGGAAGACGAAGCCTGAAGGCCGCTAAGATCCTTGAAAAAAATAAATTCAGGGTGGTATATAACCTTGCCGGGGGAATCAATGCATGGAAAGGTAAAGATAAAGCTGTGACCATACCGGAATAAAGAAATTGAAAAAAACAGACTGGATTGTCTGATCATTAAATAAAGAAAAGCAGGAAATAGAAATGGATTTGGAACAGGAGATTTGCCGGCGAAGAACCTTTGCCGTTATTGCCCACCCTGATGCAGGGAAAACCACTTTAACTGAAAAACTACTATTATTTGGAGGCGCCATACATGTAGCAGGAGCTGTAAAATCCAATAAGATAAGGAAAACAGCTACATCCGATTTTATGGAAATCGAGAAACAGCGTGGTATCTCAGTGGCTACTTCAGTGATGGGATTTGAATACAAAGATACCAAGGTCAATATCCTGGATACGCCCGGACACCAGGATTTTGCGGAAGATACCTACCGCACACTTACGGCTGTGGATAGCGTGATTGTGGTGATTGACGCAGCCAAGGGGGTTGAACCGCAAACCCTTAAACTGATGGAAGTATGCCGGATGCGGAAAACCCCGGTAATTGTATTTGTCAATAAACTGGACCGGATCGGGCAAGATCCTTTCGACCTGATGGATGAGTTGGAACAACAGCTTAAGATACAAGTCTGCCCGATGACATGGCCGATCAGTAGCGGCCCGACATTCAAAGGAGTATACAATCTATACGAAAAGAATCTGCAATTATATACTTCCCAGGAAAAACAGATCATCGCCGACTATTTAAAGATAGAAGATATACAGAGCAACGAGCTGGATCAGCAGATCGGTGAATATGCCGGAAAACTACGGGAGGACCTGGAGCTGGTGCAGGGTATCTATCTGTCACTGGATCTGGCAGAATATCGTGCCGGTCATTTAGCACCGGTATTTTTCGGAAGTGCACTCAACAACTTTGGTGTACGTGAACTGCTGGATTGTTTTGTCGATATTGCACCGACCCCCAAAAGCTTCGAGGCGGAAGAACGGATTGTACAACCTAAGGAACCTAAATTAACCGGATTTGTATTCAAGATACACGCCAATATGGATCCTAATCATCGGGACAGGATCGCTTTCCTGAGGATTTGTTCGGGTGAATTCAAACGAAATACCAATTACCTGCATGTCCGTTTAGGTAAAAATCTCAAATTTGCTAACCCGACTTCCTTTATGGCTGAGAAGAAGTCCATTGTGGATGAGGCATATCCTGGTGATATTGTGGGAATATATGATACCGGTAATTTCAAAATAGGGGATACATTGACAGAAGGAGAACAGATCCATTTCAAGGGAATACCGAGTTTTTCACCTGAATTATTCCGGTATGTGGAAAATGCGGATCCCATTAAATACAAGCAATTGGCCAAAGGATTGGAACAATTGACGGACGAAGGAGTGGCACAATTATTTGTCAACCAGTCCAACGGTCGTAAAATCATCGGAACTGTGGGCGCTTTGCAGTTTGATGTCATCCAATATCGTTTGGAACATGAATATGGTGCATCCTGTACTTACCAGCCCATGCAATTGTATAAAGCCTGTTGGATAGAAAGTACCGACAAAGCCGAATTGGAGGATTTCAAAAAACGAAAATGGCAATTCATGGCTTCAGATAAGGAAGGCAGGGATGTTTTTATGGCTGAATCCATGTATGCATTATCGACTTCCCAGGAAAAATACCCCAATATCAGGTTTCATTTTACATCGGAGTTTTAATCATTGTCTTTCCTGAAGTTTTGCGTATTTTAAAAATGATTCAATCATTTTTAAAATGTTGAGTTATCCGATCCCTAAAACATAATGTTGGAAGAATCGTAGTAACTCAATAATCAATGCAATCCCCATATGGATAATTACCCCTCCCCAGATGTGGCGTGTCTGAAAAGCCAATGCTCCCAAAAAATAACCTCCGAAAAAAGCTGAAATAGTTTCCAGGACAGGTTTGCCGAAATGAAGGGCGACATATACTGCAATCATAGGTAATACTGCGTTCCTGCCCATTAATGATACCATACCGATCACGAGTGCGCCGCGGAAGATCAGTTCTACCATCAGGAAGTCGCTCATGTATACGGTCTCAAAAATAAGCGTATTCAGCCACACCGGATTCCCGAAAGCATTTTCATAATTCCAGGGTTTATAGGACGGATAATAGGATAGAAAATCAGGCGTGAATGAAACGATGATCAATACAGGAAGGATAACTACATATAGGTACAAATAAGCTTTTACATGATGGTTGCCACTACAAAGCCCATATAATCCTTTTACATTTTTATCGATAAAAAGCCTTAACAGAACCAGTACAGGAATAACAAAAACCGCATTTCGCATTCTCCACAGGGTACGGAAAATGTAATTTTGTTCTTCAGCTGTCAATGACGGTAGTTGTAACACCTCCCGCCAGGAAAAAGCATCAGCGAACCCTATCAATGAGGTGATTAAAATTGCTTTGATGTAAAATAGAGGATTCCGTAGTTTTCCTGTTTCTTTTTTGATGCATGCAACCGGTATGGCTACCAGAAAATATATCAGCAGGTACATCAATATATTGTTTAAGATCGGAAAAGGAGTGGGAATCCTGCTGTAGGTAATCTGTTCCCCCCATTCGGTGCCATAAATCAATCCGATAAAAGTTCCCACAATTATAAACACATACAAATAAGCAGCTATATGGAAATCTTTCCGGAAAAAAGTCAGGAAATCCTGCACCAGGAACTTAAGTTGTCGGATCATGAAATGGTGGATTCAATTTCAGATTGTGGCTGTGAAGATAAATAAATTTCCATTTGACGGGTCTTGGCATGGATGATTTCACTAAAAATAATACCTTTGTTGATCATCTTTAAAACGATAAAACTATGAAATGGTATTACCTGATACTTTGCCTATTCTTTTTTGCCTGTTCCGAATCACGGCCTCTGAAAAATTGCGAAACCTACGCCGAGGCCCAGGATCCTTCACCTGATGTAAATGCAGACTGGAATAAGGTTTCCCGGAAACTGAATGTTTCCTTTGGTAGCATTGATGAACGTTATGCCAGGTCTTCCATACCTGCGCTTGATCATGTAGATACCTGGAATGGCAGCGGATGGAGAGGCGAACGCTTGTCGGCACAGGTGGTTCTATGGAGTAAGGAGCCGGTAGAACAAATCGAGTGCGAATTCACGGATTTTCGTTCTCCGGAAGCTACATTAAATGCTTCTGTTGCACAAGCCAGATTTGTCCGCTATGTACTTACCGATATTTTTGAACCGGGCTGCGGACATCGTAAACCTAAAGACTTTCCATCATCCTTATCTCCGGATATGCTGGATTCAATCAGTTGTTTTCAGATGGAAGCCCAAACTACCCGCCCTGTCTGGTTAAGTTTTGATATTCCCGAAAATGCACAACCCGGGATTTATGCCGGCACTTTGAAGATCTATGCCCGGAACCAAAAGACACACCTCCTGAATATTAATCTTGAAGTGCTTCCGCAAACACTTCCTGCTCCAAAAGAATGGGAATTCTATCTGGATCTCTGGCAACATCCTTCTGCAGTAGCGAGGGTTCATGGTGTGAAACCATGGTCGGAGGAACACTGGACCTTATTGAAAGCACCGATGGCTATGCTGGCTTCTGCAGGTCAAAAAGTGATTACAGCTAATATCAATAAGGATCCATGGAATAATCAATGTTATGATGCATATGAAGATATGATCATCTGGACCAGGCAGGCAAACGGTACCTGGAGTTATGACTACACCATTTTTGACCGCTGGGTAAAATTCATGATGGATCTGGGTGTTAAAAAAGTGATCAACTGTTATTCCATGATTCCATGGAACAATGAACTTCATTATCTTGATGCCAAAAAGAACGAATTGGTAAATATCAGTGCAAAGCCTGGAACCAAAGAATTTAATGATATCTGGACTCCTTTTCTCAAAGATTTCCGCAAACATCTGGAAACGAAAGGATGGCTGGAAATTACTAATATCGCGATGGATGAACGTTCCCCAAAAGATATGAAGGCAACGATAGACCTGTTAAAAAAGGTAGCGCCTGAATTCGGAATTGCATTGGCAGACAATCATAAGAGCTACAGGGAATACCCATTCCTGAAGGATATCTGTATTTCATTCGGCGGGGATAATTTTGACAAGGAGGACTTAGACTTTCGTAAACAAAATAATCTGATCAGTACTTATTATGTCTGTTGCAGCCACAAATTTCCCAATATGTTCACTTTCTCCGATCCGGCCGAAGCCACTTATATTGGCTGGCATACTGTTGGATCCGGGCTGGATGGCTTCCTGCACTGGGCATACAATTCGTGGACAGAAAATCCTGTGATCGATTCCCGTTTCCGTACATGGCCGGCCGGTGATACCTACCTTATCTATCCCGGTGAACGCAGTTCTATTCGTTTCGAACGTTTACGCGAAGGTGTTCAGGATGCAGAAAAAATAAGGATTCTTCGCGAAAAATTAATGCTTTCATCTAAAGCTGATGCGCCGGATCAGCTGACTAAACTGAATGAAGAGGTGGCTAAGTTCGGGATCAATAAAATGCTTTCGGAGCCATGCAGTGATATGTTGAACCGGGCAAAAAGAATGCTGGAGGAATTAAGCAGATAATAAATTCTAAGCACTCAGTGCTATTTATTGTTTCATTAAATCACATTGATCAAGTGGATTACGTTCTGGGAATATGACATTTATTGTTTTAGATTACTTAAAGTGATACTTTCATCCCATTTTACATTTCAATGACATCAGTGAAATGTAAAATGGGATTTTTTGTTCAGAGGAGTACGAATTTTTATTCGTTCCTTTTGATCATTTTTAAGGAAAACCAGCCTAACAACAAAATGATCAGGATCATGATTGTCCAGAGCCAGGCCTTATTCAGGAATAACGGTTGTACCTTGGTTGTTTCTTCTGTTTCTTTTATTTGTTCATCGCCCAATGATGCGGGAGCCATTGTTTCGGGAATCTTTCCGGAAAACCGTTCTATATCGTATTCCGGTTTACTGACATGATCGTTTCCATAACATAGGAAATATCTTCCGGGCTGGTCAAACCGTACCATCAATTCAGGAAAATTTCCTTTTATTTCCAAAGAATCAATATCCAGCGGACGATTGTCCTGATTATGAATAGTAATTTTGATGCGTCTCAAAACCGTATTATCAAAGCGGAATATACCCTTATCTACCGAACTGAGCGTAGCTGAAAGCAATCGTCTATATTTATAAACAACTCCCTGTTCTGTCCGGATACTGTCATTGGAATAATCCAGTACAACAGGCCGGTAAAAATCAAAGGGATAGTGGATAAACATGGTAAGGGAACTTACCGGAACAGAAGTGCCAAGGTCTACTTCGATTTCAGTTTGCTTCTGCTCTTTATGGTTGGTCAGGTTAACAATCCTGTAAGGGTACTCCCTGTAAATTCCGTTGATGGCCTCATTAAAAGTCATTTCAGCACCAGCCAGTTCCGGTTTGTCATTGCTTTTGACCAGTAATCTCAGGTACCTGTATCTGGAGTCGGGAAAGATAATATCAGTAAACTGATAATCGGTCAGGTCATTTTTGATGGATACAATCCGGTAATCATCTACAATCGTGAACCATTCCTGTTGGTTCTTGCTGCCTTCCAGTTTGATTTTCCAGTCGAAATCCGGTTGCTTGAAATTTAATCTGATGTGATTGATGATTTCGGTATCTGGTATCTCAAAAGTAAAGTAATGCCCTTTTTCGTTGTACGAAGTATTGATGGTTTTAAAGGCGGTTCTTTTTTGAGATATACGATCCATTTTCCGGTGTAACAGGTATGGTGCCTCAATCGTATCACTGCCGGCAGTAATCCCAAATATCCTTATATCCGATAATTGAGCGGAAGACGCTTTTGAATAAATATCTCCGGGTAAAAGAATTTGATGCCATTCACTTGAAATGTCATGGATTTCCCGTTGAAAACGGTATTTATCCATTTGTGCTGACAGATAAAGAGGCAGACAATTTACCAGGCAAATCAGGACAACAATTTTCAATTTCATATTCCGGCGATTATTATGATTTGGAGAATTGGTCATCAGCCGGTTCTTTATCAGATTCACCTTTAGTCTCATCCGATATCACATGTTTGTATTTATTATATAGGAATGAGATCAACAGGAGCAGGGCGCCCAGCGATATAAAAACAATGGTTTTCCCGATGGTACTGAGGCCCGAAAGGTCATAGAAGAAAAGTTTAACGAGGGTGATCCCGAAAAGGGTGATAGCGCCGATCCGCAGGTATTTTTTCTTTTTCCATATACCCAGGATAATTAATACCAAAGAATAAATCCCCCAGAAAATGCTTAATTCGAGGCTGTACGACAGGTCATATTGGGATTTACCCAACCAATAGATCAATTCATTGCTGGCTACCCATAAAATGGAAAAATGGATGAATAGCTCGAAAAAAGCGTTCATCTTGCTGAGCTTAAGAGATACATTACGGGTATACATAAATGATACCAGTAACAGGAGCGCTAAAAAGATATAGGAAAGGTATGGGACGAAATAAAAACCGGGATAATCAGATGCACGTAAAGCAGTCATGAAATTCATTCCGTTGGACAAGAAAAACAAAACGGCGAAAATGTTGATACCAACGTTGAAGTAGCCCAGTACCTTATTGCGGATTTTCCTTATGTTAACAAAGGACAACAATGTAAGGAAAAACATAGAATAATTGATCAGCCATATTTGCCGGACAAGTGCTATTTCATGCACAGCATTATAATCTCCTTCTGTAAGGAGTGCGCCGGATTTCTCATATAGCTCGAAAAATACGGATATCTCCATGTAAAAAGTGGCATACAATGACACAAGGAAGATGCCTGTAACAAAAAAAGAAACGATCCCCGATGTGTTTTTTAACAAACGATCTCCGTTGTCCGTATACTTTTTGTTTTGGTTCAGAAACACAATGAATCCGAAAGCTGCGGCAAAAAGTAAGGAACTCAGAAAGTGAATATTGAATACAGGTGTCCCTGAAAAATATTGATGATGGACAAACCAATCGTGGATCATACTGAAAAATGCAACCAGCATTATCGGAAACGATAATTTCTCATAAATGGATATTTTTCTGGAACGTCCGATCCAGTAGAGCAAGGCCGCTTCGCCTGCCCACAACAAAGTGACCCAGTTTCCTTCCAGCTGTACAGGGATGGCTATGGTAATAAATACCAATACCAGCCCTATCACCAGATGCAACAGGTTTCTATCCACCATTTTCTGCTTGTATATGACTATGGCAACGATAAAATGGATGATTGCATTGCCCAGTGTGAACAATCCCAATAAATGTTCCCCAATGACATCCTTGTTGAGGATCGCATACCCGAAACCGTAAAAAATAAATGAGTTGGAAAGGAGGAGAATAATGTCTCCTATGTTGTATTTGCTTTGGCGTAAAAGTTTATATCCCAGAAAAGTCAGGTAAAAAATGATAAAAAATACCAGATTGAAAACGAAGGCGATAGTGAAATATGATGATTGGTATTTAAAGAAAAACCAACTACTGTATATGATCCAGGTGATAACAAATGATGAATAATACAAGGGTTTCCAGTATTTTTTCAATGCTATGGCCAAAATGCCCAGATTAATGATGGCTGTATAGCTGAAAAGGATCAATGCCTGTCCGGAGCCACTACTTAACAGAAATGGGACGATATAGGCTCCCACCAGCCCTATATGGGCAATTACCTGCCGGTTGTATGTGATTGCTGCCAGGGCTGTAAAGACGGTAAAGGCAACCATTAAGACAAAGGCAAGAAATTGCGGGATCAATGCGTAAAAATCATAAGCGGCATAAGTGATAAAATACATGATGGCCATTGACCCGCTGAGCAGAACAGCGCTGAATTTGTCATACTTTTGTTTTAACCAGATGGCAAGTCCGAGTAACCCTGCGCCGAATAAATAACCCAGTATGATACGGGTCAAAGGGTTGATCAACTCATGGTCGATAGCATATTTTGCCCCTATGGCTACCCCGATTACCGTGATGATGATCCCTATTTTACTGATCAGGTTTTCTCCGATAAATTTTTCAAGATTGGATTTTACCTTGGGTGAATGCGGCGAAGCATAACTGACCAAAGGAGTTTCCTTTTTCGGGAGTACAGGTGCTTCTTTTTCAATGGTTATTTCTTTTACATAATCGATAGATTTTTCCACCTTCGCCGGTTCTGTTTCTTTTTCCTTTATTAAAGGAACTTCTTGTTTTGACTGCAGATGGTTGACTTCCTCTTTCAGGAGTTTGATCTCTTTCTGAAACTCTTCCTGTTGCATGGATAAGCGGTCCAGACGCTTGAGGAGTTCGTTTATTCTATCATGATTATCAGCCATGTTATGATCAAATTAATATGATAATAAGTCTATTTTATCTGTCCCAAAGATACCAACAATTATTCTTTAATTTACGGAGAAATGGAAAGAGGGTTATCCTCTTACTGGTATTCTTCAATAATATCAAAAGAAGGTTATGTGAAAAAATGGAAAATATAATTTCTTATTGAAGAGTTTGTTTACAAAAAAAACTATATTTGTTTTAATTCAACCAATTAATATTTGATATTATGAGATCGGTTCTATTTCCTTTTACTGTATTATTCTTGTTTTTATGTGTTGATCTGCATTCGGTTTTTGCCCAATATGATCATTATCTGTTAAAAGATTATATGAACCCTGATTATAAACGCCAATCGTTGGATTTCTCATTCAATGGGAATTTTAGCAATAGTTCCAATAAAAGAGATGGTTCGCATCCGGAATATACATATAAAGATGCCCTCGATCAGATAAAGATGACTGGCGGATTATCATTGGGATATAATCGGATAAAAAATACCATACGGACACAAAACAATACCAGTGTAGATTTTTTATTTAATGGAAATTATGGAAAAGATAAGTCATTTACTGATACTCAAGGGGCAAACAGCTACAATTATAATCAGGATAGATTATCAAAAACCGGAATGGTTAGGGTAGGACTGGATTTTCGTAATACGGGTTATTATTATGGTAACAACAAGAATTTTTTGTTGCTTGGGCCGACTGCCGGTTTTTCCTATTCCCATGGGAACTATAAATTAGATGATAAAACCAATACATCATACAAAAACACTACCCGGGACCTCTCTGCTCATGCAGCTTTTTCTTTGGGTATAGGCAAAGGAAGAATCGAAGAAGTAGGTGATGCACGACAAGCGGTTTACCTATTACAGGACTTACAAAAATATGGTATACTGGAAAAAGAACTTTCACAAGAAGAAATCGATGAATTAGCCCGGTTGGTAACTAAAGTGAAGAATAAAAGACAATTCGATTCCCGCATCCGGTTGATACAGGAAATCACATCCGTCGATTCACTGCTTATAGAAAAAGGATATATAGGAAAAGAACATTCTGCCGCATATTTCACCACATTGTATGATAACTGGCAATATGCAAATGTCAACAGGCGTTCCGGAAATAGATTTACTGTCAGTCTGCGTCCATTTGTTGTATACTCTCACTACAAAATTGAAAAGACATGGCTTTATGATAATAACCCGGCTGAACATGATACAACAAAATACTTTGATTATGGAGGAAATTTTGTTGTATCATTTGATTCGGAAAAACCGGTTAACCTATATTGGCAACGAGCCTTATCGATTGAATTTACTACTGAATGGCGTGAAAGTGATTATCCAAAGCACTCCGAAAGATATCATTCACTGTTATCTGCCGATTATGGATGGGTGTATTATCCGAATTCCCGGACATCCATAGGTGGATTTTTTTCTGAACTTCTTGCATATACTTACAAGGAACGTCAATTTCAAACTTCGACTTCCCTGCTTTTTGATCTGAAATATTATTTTTCACCTCAGCTGAGGCTGAATATTTCGTATCGTTTTGGATATACTTATATACGTAGCGATGATAAGGATACTGACTGGCTGGTTACTTCCAGAAATAAATATCCGGATAACTTTCTGTCAATAAATCTTATGTATAGTATATTCTAAAAATAGCATAAAAGACAAGATGGAATAACAGGCCAATAACGACTTCAGCATACAATTAACCTATAAATACACTAAAGCAATAAAATAAAAACCAGGAAGTATAAGAATAAAACCTATACTTCCTGATCAGTTTGTTATATATTTTTATGAGGTTACTAATCGACCACCACCAGTTTTATTACTCTTCTGGTATTTCCTTTGATGACACTTAACAGGTACATCCCCTGTGGTAAATGGCTGACATTAATTATTTCCGTTTCACTGCTGGTTCTGTATGCTGATATCTTTTTTCCTGTTATATTCATGATATGAAGGATCTCACCACCTTCCAGTCCGCTTATAAGTACAA
>JAISOY010000160.1 GCA_031275285.1 Bacteroidales bacterium
CTTGAAAACACTGGTGATAGGCGCCGAACCGCATACGGAAGAACAGCGCCGCAGGATAGAAGAAATGCTGGGTGTAAAGGCCTATAATTCCTTTGGGATGTCGGAAATGAACGGTCCCGGGGTTGCGTTTGAATGTGAATACCAGACCGGATTACATCTTTGGGAAGACGCGTTCTATCTGGAAGTAATCGATCCCGACACTTTGGAACCGGTTCCTGACGGAGAAATCGGGGAGTTGGTGCTTACCACGTTAGACCGGAGGGCCATGCCCATTTTCCGTTACCGTTCACGTGACCTGACCCGGATCATTCCCGGCGATTGTCCCTGCGGACGTACGCACCGGCGTATCGACCGGGTAAAAGGACGTACCGACGATATGTTTATCATCAAGGGATGTAATATTTTCCCGATGCAGATAGAAAAGATCCTGCTCCAGATGCCCGAGGTAGGCAATAATTACCTGATCACGCTGAATTCGGTAAACAATTCCGATGAAATGCTGATTGAAGTAGAATTGAAAGACCTGTTCACCGACGATTACGGACGTTTGGAAAAGCTCACCAGACAGTTGTCTCATGACATACGGGATGAGGTATTGGTGGCGCCGAAGATCAAGCTGGTGGAATCGGGATCATTACCTCAAAGCGAAGGAAAGGCAGTACGTGTGAAAGATTTAAGGAAAAATAATTTATAAAGATCATAATCATCAGATTACGCTTGCGCAATCGTTAACCCACCAATCTTAGAAACCATGACAACCATCAGGCAATTATCCATTTTTCTGGAAAATAAATCGGGACGCCTCACAGAAGTGTTGGAGACATTAGGTAACGAAAAGATCAATATTACGGCATTAACGATAGCCGACACCACGGAATACGGTATTTTACGTTTGATTGTTTCCGATCCGGAAGGCGGTTATAAATTGTTAAAAGCTCGTGGATTCAGTGTCAACCTTACCGATGTGATCTCTTTGTCCGTACCGCCGGAAGCCGGTTCCCTTGCAGCCTTACTGAAAAAGTTTTCTGAAGAGAACCTGAGTATTGAATACATGTATGCTTTTAGTCTCGGTGATAAGGCAATCATCGTGTTGCGTACCGACAACCGTCCGAAAGCATTTGATATCATTACAAGGGAACGTTTTTCATTGATCAGTGAAGATGATCTGAAGAATTTGTAGTCAGGTCGTTATGCGTCAATTGTTCCTTCTTATTGCCGGTATCATTTCCATTGGAGTTTTTTCCGGGTGTAATACTGATTCATCGAAGATGAAACTGGGGTACATCAACCCCCAGGTAAATACATTCAGTTTTATAAATATGAAAAGCGGTGAAACGCTGGCATATCAAAAACTCATATACAAGGATCGGGAAGTAGTGGATACATACTGCATGGGTGGTGCGAACAAATCAGTGATACTTGCTTTTGACAGGCATACCATTGTCCGGGATGGAGATTCCGTAAAGATTAACGGAGGGGAAGCCATAACGGGGCATGCGGTCATGAAATATAAATTAGAGGGTGGTACGTTGACCATCCTGAGTCTTGAATAACATTAAAAGTTTGAAATCAATATAGCGTATGTTTTGGAATGAGACGTTTGAGTGCATGAGCCGCGAGGATATGCGGAGGTGCCAGAGCAGACGGTTAGTCGATGTGGTGGAACGGGTTTACCATAATGTTCCTTTTTACCGGAAAAAAATGCAGGAGCTCGGTGTCGGACCTGAAGATATCCATGGTATAGAAGATTTACCCAAATTACCTTTTACTACCAAACAGGATCTACGTGATAATTATCCTTTTGGCTTGTTTGCCGTACCGATGACAGAAGTGGTACGCTTACATGCTTCTTCCGGTACGACCGGGAAGCCGACAGTCGTAGGTTATACACGTAAAGACCTGGCTACATGGAGTGAAGTGATGGCCCGGACCCTGACCTGTGCGGGAATTACCCGGCATGATTTTGTGCAGGTAGCTTACGGGTATGGATTATTTACCGGAGGATTAGGTGCTCATTACGGTGCGGAGAAAGTAGGCGCTTCCGTAATCCCCATCTCCGGAGGTAATACCAAGCGGCAATTACAGATCATGCATGATTTCGGAAGTACGGCGCTTGCCTGCACTCCGTCATATGCTTTATACCTGGCGGAGGCCATGCGTGAAAGCGGATACAAGCGTGAAGAATTCAAGCTGCGTGTCGGAACTTTTGGCGCTGAGCCCTGGACGGAAAACATGCGTCGTGAAATTGAGGAAAAGATGCAGATCAAGGCCATTGATATATTCGGGTTGAGTGAAGTGATCGGACCGGGTGTCTCGAGTGAATGTACCTGCCAGAACGGACTGCATGTATTCGAAGATCATTTCGTGCCTGAAATTGTTGATCCGGAAACTTTACAGGTATTACCGGAAGGAGAGGAAGGAGAATTGGTATTTACCACCATCACTAAAGAAGGATTACCATTATTGAGGTACCGGACACGTGACCTGTCCTCCCTTGATTATTCTCCCTGCCGTTGCGGAAGAACGCTTGTCCGGATGAAAAAATGTACCGGCCGTAGCGACGATATGCTGATTATCCGTGGAGTGAACCTGTTCCCGTCCCAGATTGAAAGTGTATTGCTCGAAATGAAAGAAACCACGCCTCATTACCTGCTGATCGTTGACAGGGTCAATAATCTGGATATCCTCGAATTACAGGTAGAGGTAGAAGAACGTTTTTTCCTGGATAAGATCAGTGAGTTACAATCGCTGACCAAACGCATTCAACACGCTTTGGAAAGTACCCTGGGGATCAGTATTTTCGTGAAACTGGTAGAACCCAAGACGATTGCCCGTAGCGAAGGGAAAGCGGTCAGGGTGATTGACAAACGTAAGCTGGAATAAGGTCATTCAAAGGTCATACGGATAAAGACAATTTCGGAATGTCCGGCAGTCCGCACGGCAGGACCCCATGTTCCGACACCGCATGACACATAAAAATGAGCATTTCCTTTCTGGAGATATCCCCAGTCTTTTTCATATATTCTTTTCGTGATCCAGCTAATGGGCCACAGTTGTCCATGGTGTGTATGTCCTGATAATTGCAGGTCTACTCCCGCTTGTTCCGCTTCATCCAGATGGTAAGGCTGGTGATCCAATGCAATGACAGGCAGATCGTTCGAAGTGGCACCCAGTAATTCTTTCAATGACTGGCGCGGACGTCTGCTGTAATCTTTTCGTCCTGCGATATAAAAACTGCTGTCTACGAGTACTACCGAGTCCAATAGCACTGTTACATGATGTGAAGTAAGGTAGTCGAATGCCTTTTTGGAGCCACCTTTCATTTCCCGTTCTCCGATGTATTCATGATTTCCGCTGATGGCAAATGTTCCGTAAGTGCTTTTTAACCTCTCGAATTCTGCACCCATGTTTTTCCTGATCACCGGTTCCGGGCTTCCGTCGAAAACATCGCCTGCCAATAATACGACATCAGGTTCCAGATCATTGATACGGTCCACGACCCGGCCTAAAAATCTGTTTCCGGCAGTATGGCCTAAGTGAACATCACTGACCATGGCGATCTTTAATTCTTTCAGGTTCCCCGCTTGTTTCGTTACCGGTATTTCTAATCTAGTTACCTGGGGGTAACGGGCGTTCCGGTATCCTATGGTAAGAATGATGGTCAATATAAAAGCGGATATCCCGAACAATACTAATTTGGACAATGGATAGTTGGCATAAATGAATGCAGGTTTTATAGCGCCTATCCAGCCAATGATCCTGAAAATATCGATCAGTAAAAGCAACAGAAAAGCATACAACATGACGGCTATCCAGTAAGAGCCAATGGTGTTCAAAGCATCCACCCATCCCGAACCGGGTAACCGGACGATATGTGTAAAAATGAACAATAAGGCCACCACCCAGAAAACAATGCTATAATACAGCCGGAACCGACTTCCAAACAACTCAAGAGCCTGATAACTCCGGATATATATATAAGTATTCCCTATGGCAAAAAGGGCAATCACAATGATAAAAAACATAATAAAAGATTTCATGAATGATATTTTCGGTTTCATGCACGAATTTCATGCCAAAAGACAAAAGAAGGATGAAACTTATTGACGGAGCAAAAGTAATTGATTTGGGTGATAGGTAGGTAATATAAAACAATTAATGTCATATTTTCTGAGCGTAATCCATTTGATCAATGTGACTTAAGAAAACAATCAATAGCACTGAGTGCTTATTTCCCGGAAAGTGATTATTTTTGAACGTTAAATTTCAATTTTATTCATGAGTACACCTTTTGAAGACGGCTATTATTTTCCTGCGGAGTGGATGCCTCATGAGGCCACATGGTTGACTTATCCGCATAATGATGCTTCTTTTCCCGGAAAACTGGACCTTGTGTATCCGGCGTATATGCAATTTATTGCTGAGATAATGAAAAGCGAACGGGTGAAGATCAATGTACCCGCTGCCTTTAAAGAACAATTCTTTCGCCAACTGGATGAAGCATCTATAGATCATTCCCAGGTGGAGGTTTTTATCCGGGAAAGCAATGATGTCTGGTGCAGGGATCATGGTCCTGCTTTTCTGGTAAGATCCCGGCCGGATAAGTCGAAAGCAGTGGTTAGTTGGGAGTTCAATGCCTGGGGAGGTAAATATCCTTATGATAAGGACAATATGATCGCCGACGACATTGCCATGAACCTCGATCTGCCTGTGTATCGTCCCGGAATTGTAATGGAAGGCGGATCTGTGGAATTTAATGGAGCCGGTACCTTACTCACTACCAGGGCGTGTTTGCTCAATCCCAACAGAAACCCTGAATTATCACAGGAAGAGATAGAAGAATACCTGCATAGTTATTATGGTGTCTCGCAGGTCCTGTGGTTAGGCGATGGCATTGAAGGTGATGATACCGATGGCCATATAGATGATATTACCCGGTTTATTGATCAGGATACTGTACTCACAGTAGTGGAATCCGATAAAAATGATGTAAACTTCCAGCCGTTACAGGACAATTTAAAAGAATTGAAGAAGAAACGCCTGATCAATGGGAAACAATTAAATATTGTGGAATTACCCATGCCCGATCCGGTTTTTTATGATCATCAGAGGCTTCCTGCTTCATATGCCAATTTTTATTTTACCAATCAATCGGTAATAGTACCTACTTTCCGCTGCAAGCAGGATGATGAAGCATTGAAGATATTCGAAAGCTGTATCCCGGATCGTCGCATTGTAGGGATCGATTCAACGGATATTGTATGGGGATTCGGCAGTTTTCATTGTCTAAGCCAACAGGAACCTTCGATCACAGATCAATAGTTGAAATAACAAAAAGAGGCCATAATGACCTCTAGCGTTAAAGCGGAATTTGTAATTACTTGTGTGAGGGCTTCGCCGTTCCGCTCTATAATAGCTTTTTGGACAGGCCCTTTGTTTGACCAGCGTGAATATACCGGCTGAATAATTTCCTATATACACCCGATTTTACAATACCATAATACTTTTCTTCAGGCCTTCAGTGGCATAGGTCTGATAATTCCCTTCTTCATCGCTGTATATCAGGAAGGCATCCAATTCAGGATGTTCTTTTAGTAATTCCATGCTCTTCTGGAGGCCCGCTACCATACATGTGGTAGCCCATGCATCGGCAGTCATACAATCCCGGGCTAGAATGGTGGCGCTTAGCAAATTATTCCTTGCCGGATAACCTGTCTTTACATCGATAGAATGACCGTATTTAGCCCCGTTTATTTCAAAGAAACGGCGGTAATTACCGGATGTCGCCAATGCACGGTTACTCAACTGTACCATTGCCTTATAATCATCACCATACCTGGCATTTTCTGCAGGTCGTTCAATACCTACTACCCATGTTTTACCCGAAGCATTGACTCCTTTGGCAATAATTTCACCCCCGATATTTACCAGATAATTCTTACATCCTTTCTTTTTCAGGAAATCACTGACCACATCTACCGAATACCCTTTGGCTATGGCATTTACATCTACCATTACTTCAGGATATTTTTTGATCACCCTATTGCCTGAAATATGTATTTTATCCATTCCTACATATTGCAGGATACTGTCTATTTTTGTCGCATCCGTTTCCGGAGTATCCGAGGTAAAACCGAATCCCCAGAAATTTACAATTGGAGAAATGGTGATATCAAAAGCACCGGAGGAAGCCTTGTTGATCTCAACGGATTTATTGAAAACCGTACGAAAAAAGGTGTCCACTTCTACAGTAGGGTCGTTTTTATTGATCCTGGATATTAATGAATTGGGATCGTAAGTCGACATGGAAGCACTGAAATCACGCAACAATTGGGTGATTTCTTTTCCATAGTCAACTCCTTTAGGACTTTCATAGATTATTTTATAAATAGTCCCTTGTGTAAACCCTTCATTGACAGTATAAGGTGTCGACTGGCCACACGAAACGAACATACTTCCCGTCAAAAACAGGAATAAGGTAACGGATCTTTTGACCAGCTTAAAGGATGGCATTTAATTTTTCGGCTAAAGTAGCTTTGGTTGTCATACCGACTTGTTTGTCGACTACCTCACCCCCTTTGAAATACAAAACAGTGGGAATATTACGGATTCCGTATTTGGTAGCTATATCATTATTTTGTTCGATATCCACCTTGCCAACCAGGGCCTTTCCGTCAAATTCATCCGAGAGCTGATCAACATAAGGAGCGATCATGCGGCAAGGGCCACACCATTCTGCCCAAAAATCAAGTACTACCGGCTTATCTGATTTCAAAACGAGTTCTTCAAAATTCCCGTCATTAATTTCTACTGACATATTTATATAATTTATTGATTGATAAACATCAAGAAAAAATACCTGACTAAAAACAGGTATATACAACCATACAAAAATACAATAAGTTGTCTTCCTTTTAAAAAATGTTTTTATTCTTTTACAACAATCTTTTCAACAGCAATTACTTTCTGTTTTTCCACAAAGCGGAGCAGATAGATGCCATTGGTAGCGGGAGCGTCTATTTCAATCCTTTTTTCACGGGATTTAACTGTGTATATTACTTTTCCCACTGCATTGTATAATGATAAGGTCAATTCTTCTCTGCTTGCAGGGATCTCAACCGTGATTTTATTGCTCTTTTGAACGGGATTCGGATAAATTTTTATTTTTTCGGGAACATTAATTTTCCCACCGGCAGATATACTATCTGCCTTAATGAGTGGTTTCTGATAGGCTTGTACAGACAAAACAGGCAAACAAATCAGCCATGTTACGATAAAGATGCGTAGATATCTGACCATAATCATTACTTTTTGTTTGATTAAATTATCATTTAAGTGTCTTCATTGTTTCAACGACAATAACCTTGCCATATCCGTAATAGTTAGGTCATTTTACCGTTAAAAAGTTTTAAAAGCAACAATATCTGATTTGCTGGCGGAACAAAATTACCGGTTCCGGTTAAACAAAGTTTATATTGATTTGCTTTTTTGCAGGCAAATCCCATTATCTTTACCGGGAAAAAGCATCTGGATCATGTGCCTGTCCGATTCTATCCGATTAACATCTTATTCGGCCTTTCTTTTCGATTTTGATTATACACTGGCTGATTCGTCAGAAGGGATACTGGAGTGTTTCCGTATTGTTTTCCGGCGGCACCACTGGGAAAATATCCCGGATGAAATGATCAAAAGTACCATAGGAATGACCATGGATGATTCATTCTCTTTCCTGACAGGAATTAAAGATAAGGAAATACTGGCTTCATTAAAAGCTGAGTATAGAAGGGAGGCGGATGAGATCATGACGGATAATACACAGCTGTATCCGGATGCGGTATCATTTGTGAAATGGTTGAAACAACATGGGATGAAAACAGGAATTGTATCTACCAAAACCAGCAGGAGGATCAGGGAGGCTGTTGACAGATACCGGATAAATGGATTATTTGATATGGTAGTTGGTATGGAAGATGTACAGGCAGCTAAACCGGATCCGGAAGGTATTTTTCTATCAATGAGACGTTTGGACGTATCTCCGGAGCAAACGCTTTATTTTGGCGATAGCATCATAGACGCGAAAACGGCTGAAGCGGCAGGTACCGGTTTTATCGGGGTAACAACAGGTGTTACTTCAAAAGAAAAATTGCAGAAATTTCCACATTTACAAATTGTTGCATCATTAGCAGAGTTATTGTAGAAGAAATAGAGCTCGGATCCCCGGTGACATAAACTGATTAGTCCGGTAAGATATCTTAAGGGGGCTATTGCCCGAAAACGAATAGGGTCAGATAAAAACACACCATTGGCAAAGCAAGGAAGACCGCATCAAACCGATCTAAAATGCCTCCGTGTCCCGGAAGAAAATGTCCGGAATCTTTGATACCAAGGTTCCTTTTTAAGAGAGATTCCAATAGATCGCCATATACACCGAAGATCACTATGATCGCTGATATAGCCATCCAATGATAAAACGGGAGTATTGGAAAAAGTTTGGCGATCAGTAAAGACATAGCGATCGTAAAAAATAGCCCGCCCAAAAATCCTTCCCAGGATTTCTTAGGAGAAATCCGTTCGAACAGACGATGTTTCCCTAATACCATTCCCGTAAGGTAGGCAAATGTGTCATTGGTCCACAGTAGAATAAAAAACCCGATCAGGATCCCCGGGATATATTGCTGGTCATGGTATGGGAAAACCAAGCCATTGCACAACGCAAAAGGAAATGCGATATACACCAGTCCCATGACGGTATAAGCGGCACTTCTGAAAGCATAACGGTCCGTATGGTATATATGACTGATAAAAAGTATTACCATTACAGGTATGAGGATCGTAAAGATTTTCGCTTCTACAAGAGCTTGTGCGTAGAAAAAACTGCTTGCAAAAAGGAAGACCCCGGAAGCAACACCTATCCATTTACCGGCGTGCACCCGGTCTAAAGCAACAATATCGTAAAATTCAAGAAGCGACCAGATAACAACAATCAGGAATACTCCGGCAAAGGCATATGGATGCCACAGTATCGACCCGATAATAACAAAGATGAAAACAGCACCTGAAAGGGTACGCTGAACAATATTATTCAATTTTAAAGCCTTTAATTAATTCGGCGGCCAGATTTTCATCTTCAGGTTGTACATAAAGTTCTACATCTCCAAAGACAGTGTAAGAAGAGTCTTTTTTATCTACAATAACAGCCTCAATGTTCTCTTCAGCCAGAAAGTCCTTTACGGCTTCTGCTTTATATACCTGATTAGTAGAATAAACACATTTCCAGTTTTCCATGTCCAAAATTTTAGCTAAATACTTCACATCCTTATTGATGTTCAGATGGCTGAAGAATTATTTTCCGGGGCCACCACTTCATCATCCGGATTCTCTTTTTCTTTCTCGTCTTCGTTTTCTTTCGAAAAGGGGCGTTTTCCAAAGATCTTTTCAAGATCTTCTGCAAAAATAACTTCTTTTTCCAATAATAATTCTGCCAATTGGGTCAATCCGTCTTTGTGTTTCATTAAGATATCCTTGGCTTGTTGATAAGCCCGGTTAACCAGATCATATGCCTCTTTATCTATGGATTCTGAAGTTTTATCACTATATGGTTTGGTAAAAGAATATTCCGATTGTCCTGAAGAATCATAAAAACTCATGTTTCCCAATTGTTTTCCCATGCCATAATAACTGACCATGGCATAAGCCTGCTTGGTTACACGCTCCAGATCATTCAAAGCCCCGGTAGAAATAGTACTGAAAATCAACTCTTCTGCTGCCCGGCCACCCATGGTAGAGCACATTTCTTCAAAAAGTTGTTCTACAGTGGTGATCTGTCTTTCTTCCGGTTGATACCATGCGGCTCCTAATGCCCGGCCACGCGGAATGATTGTTACTTTGAGCAACGGATGAGCATGTTCGAGCATCCAGCTAACCGTTGCATGTCCGGCTTCATGATAGGCAATGGTTCGTTTCTCCTGCTGGGTGATGATTTTATTTTTCCGTTCCAATCCTCCGACAATACGGTCTACCGCATCCAGGAAGTCCTGTTTTTCAACATTCTTCTTATCCTTTCGGGCAGCTATCAATGCAGCCTCATTACATACATTGGCAATATCAGCGCCGGAGAATCCGGGGGTTTGCCGTGCCAGGAATTCAACGTCCAGCCCGGGTTCAATTTTCAGTGGCCGGAGGTGTACTTTAAAAATATCCCTTCTTTCTTTGACATCGGGCAATTCCACATGTATCTGACGATCGAAACGGCCTGCACGTAACAGGGCCTTATCCAGAATATCTGCACGGTTAGTGGCTGCCAGAATGATGATACCCACGTTGGTGGCGAAACCATCCATTTCCGTGAGCAATTGGTTCAATGTGTTTTCCCGTTCGTCGTTAGAACCGAAGTTCGGGTTTTTACCGCGGGCACGACCAATGGCATCGATCTCATCAATGAAAATGATACATGGTGCCTTTTCTTTTGCCTGCTTAAATAGATCCCGGACGCGGGAAGCACCCACTCCTACGAACATTTCGACAAAGTCCGATCCGGACATTGAAAAGAATGGAACATTGGCTTCTCCGGCGACTGCCTTTGCCAGTAATGTTTTACCCGTACCCGGAGGGCCTACCAGTAATGCTCCTTTGGGAATCTTCCCTCCTAGATCAGTATATTTTTTAGGGTTTTTCAAAAAGTCAACAATCTCTTTTACTTCTACTTTGGCCTCTTCCAATCCGGCAACATCTTTAAAGTCCACTTTGACAGAAGTTTCCTTATCAAAAATCTGTGCCCGTGATTTTCCTACACTGAAAATGTTTCCGCCGCCAGCCGAGCCTCCTCCGGACATCCTCCGGAAAAGAAACATCCATAAAGCAATCAGCAAAACAAACGGTAACACCCAACTAAGTAACTCCTTCCAGAAATTACTTTCATTATTATAAAAAGGAAGGATCCGATCTTCTTTTGGTATGTTTTCCTGAGCCTCTTCCAACTGTTTTGAGAAAGACTCTACCGAACCGATCGTCATAAAAAATTGCGGACCTGTTTTGGGTTCTTTTCCTGCTTTAAAATATTTCAGGTACTTTTCATCCTGTATCCGGTCGCTTTTGATGTAGATAAAAGCCTTGTCTTTATTTTCTACAACTACTTTCTCCACATCTCCGGAACTAATCACCTCATTAAAAAAGGCAGATGGGTCGATTTCTATTTTTTGTGGACTGGTATTCAGAAACTGCATCCCGATAAAAACAGCAAATAATGCAATATATAGCCAGTAAATACTGAATTTAGGTCTTTTTAAAGGACTATTCTGTTTATTCGGATTATTTCCCGGCATGGGATTATTCCTGTTCTGCGGATTTTTATTCTCTTGTTCGTTCATTATCCTTATTCGTGAATATTCGATTCAATATGGGTGATTTTGCCGTCTCCCCATAATTCTTCCAGTTTGTAATGTGATCTGAATGGTTTTTGAAAAATATGTACAATGGCATCTCCATAATCCAATAATACCCATTCCGCATTATTGGTTCCTTCCACAGAGTATGGACGGATCTGCAATTGTTCCCTGGTTTCTTTTTCTACGGATTCGGCTATGGCATTAACTTGTGTGTTCGAATCTCCGTGACAAATCACGAAATAACTACAAATGGCGTTCTCTACCCGGGATAAATCGATACACACCACTTCATGCCCCTTTTTCTCAAAAATGCCTTTTATTATACTTTCTATCAAAATACTACTATAAAAAATCTTTTTATACTTTTATTATAATTTGCACAAATGTAATCAAATTTCGATAGCTGATAATACAAAAACCGTGCATTTTATATGATAGTAGTTCATGATGTCATACATCCGCATTTTTTTACTTTGAAATGTTTGCAGATATAAATCGAGATACACCTAAAATCCTTATAATTGTTCTTTTTTTGAAAAACGGACAGCAGATATTTTATGCCAATTCGTCAGGTTTTCGAAAAATAACTGTTGAAAAAATATCGTTTAAAGAGATAAGTTAAATTGGTTACATTAGATTTGTATTTTAAAAATTACTGTTCATTTGATAAAAACACTCATGAGCAATGACCATTAATAATGTTATATATGAAAACACCTCCTTATCAGTTGTCTATATTCGGCCTGTTCGCAGCCTGTACTACTTTTTGTAGTTGTGATTCAGGAGAGGAATTACCCAAACGCCCAAATATAGTGGTAATACTGGCCGATGATATAGGTTATGGAGATTTGAGTGCTTATGGGTCAACTACTATTCATACCCCTAATGTAGAACGTCTGGCAGCATCCGGAATACGCTTTATGAATGCTCATGCTTCTGCTGCGACCAGTACTCCTTCCCGTTATTCTTTACTGACCGGGCAATATGCCTTCAGGCGTAAAGATACCGGAATTGCCCGTGGAAATGCATATATGATCATTCAACCGGACCAGTATACTCTTCCGGCTATGCTACAGGAAGCCGGATATACCACCGGGGTGGTAGGAAAATGGCATTTGGGACTGGGGGATGAAAACGGACAGGACTGGAATGGCTATATGACACCCGGGCCCGGACAAATAGGGTTTGATTATTCCTACATAATGGCTGCCACCGGGGACCGGACCCCTTGTGTGTATTTTGAAAATCAGCGAATTGTGAACCTGGACCCTAACGATCCCGTAGAAGTAAGTTACACTGTACCATTTCCGGGAGAACCTTTGGGCCGGACACATCCGGAATTGCTAACCAAACTAAAACCCAGCCACGGGCATGATATGGCTATCGTGAATGGAATCAGCAGGATCGGATATATGCGCGGAGGAAAATCGGCACTTTGGGTAGATGAAAATATTGCGGATAGTATTACACACAAAGCTGTTTCGTTCATAGAGAACAATAAAGATCATCCGTTTTTCCTGTATTTCGGGACCAACGATATTCATGTTCCCCGTTATCCTCATCCCCGTTTTGTCGGAAAATCCGGAATGGGTCCCCGTGGGGATGCCATCCTGGAATTTGACTGGTCGGTAGGCCAGATATTGGATGTATTGGAAAGAAACGGACTAACGGATAATACATTGATTATCCTTACCAGCGACAATGGACCGGTAGTGGATGACGGTTACCGTGACCAGGCAGTGGAACTGCTGGGTGATCATCGTCCGTGGGGACCGTTACGTGGAGGGAAATACAGCGCTTTCGACGCAGGAACCCGGGTGCCGTTTATTGTCAGCTGGCCTGCCGCTAAATTAGCAAAGGGAGAAGATTCACCCGCATTGATCAGCCAGGTGGATATGCTGGCTACCCTGGCATCACTTACAGATCAGAGACTTCCCAAAAAATCGGCTCCGGATAGTTTTGACCAGTTGAAAGCATGGATCGGGAAAGATCCGGTAGGAAGGGAATATATAATGGAACAATCCAATACTTTATCGGTCATAAAGGGTGAATGGAAATACATTGCACCGGCGAAGGGAGCCGCATATTGGCCGCTGACAAATACCGAAACAGGGATCAGCCAGGAGCCTCAACTGTACAACCTGAGTAATGATATAGGGGAACAAAATAATATAGCCTCTGATTATCGGGACAAAGTAGAAGAACTTCAAAAACTAATTGATTGGGTGAAAGCCAATCCTCACACCAGATGAACATCCGGAGAACATTAATAGGTAGGATCGCATTGGATAAGGCTTTATTGACGATTTTTCTGTTCATCTCCTCTTATTCGTTTGCACAGACATCCCAACGATGGAATGAGATCCGTATCGATGGCGGAATAAACCAGATCAAGGAAAAAAATATCCATCCGAAAACACACGATGGATTCATGGTAGGGGTCAATTATGGTCATGGTAATATGAAACGGAACATATATTCTATAGAAACCGGATTAAGCTTCTCGATGATGAAAACAACCTATGAATCATCACTGGCATCCGCCAATGTCCGTTTCTTTTTTGATTATCACTATCTGTTCCCTGTCAATGGAAACAGGACATTTTCTTATTTTCTGGGGCCGGAGATAGGCTTGAATTATTCGGTAAGTTACTATCCGAACTGGGATGAGAGCCATCTTTACTGGGCCAACTATTTGGGGACAGGATTCAGGAATGAATTGGTCTGTCAGGTTCATCCAAGGCATCAGCTTATTTTGGATCTCAGTATTCCTGTGTTATTTGTTTTAAGCCGACCGGACGCCGACCGGAAATACAAAATGGATGATTTTTCGCCGGGAAAGATTATGACAAAAATACATGAACAACCTGAGGTATCTTTCTGGAACCGTAGTTTTGTCATGGAATTTACTCTTGAACATCAGATTAAAGGCATCAACAGAGTGATTCCGGCATTTTATTATTCTTTCAATTATTACCGGTTGCAGACCAAAGACAGTCGGTCCTTTAAAAATGTTTCCCATCAATTGGGGGTTAAATTTTACCTGTAAGAAATGGATAAAACAACCAAAAGAATATTCCGGATAAACCACATGATCATATGCCTGATAGGCTCGCTTGCTTTCAGCTCATGCCTGAAAGATGAACCTTTTAAATCCGGCTATGAGGGATTTAAGCCGAAGAAAATAGACGATGACTGGGAAAGATCTTCCTTAGAAGCCGAAAAAGTAAATGAGTCGCTCATTGAACAGGCTTACCGGTTAATAAATGAAGATGACCGCTATAAAATGGCCCGGAGTTTATTGGTTTTCCGTAACGGAAAATTGATCGCAGAAGCATATCCGGAAGATAAAGCTGATATCCACCGGATCCATCACATACAATCTGTCACTAAATCCATAACATCCATTTTGACCGGTATTGCTATGCAGAATGGGGATATGACGGATCCGGATGAAAAACTTTATGCTATTTTTCCTGAATATTTTGATAATGATGATACTAAAAGAGATATTAGTATCAGGGATGCGTTATGTATGCAGACAGGCCTTCTTTTTGACAATGACAAGCATACTAAAAAGTTATATCATTCCAGCCATTCGGTGACCTATGTTTTATCGCTTCCAAAGGTGTCCGGTGCAGGGACGGAAATGTTGTATAATGACGGTGCACCGCATCTTATTTCTAAAGCCATTGAGAGTAAGAGCGGTAAAACGCTGGAACAATATGCTAGTGAACATTTGTTTTCCGTGCTTGGCATTACCGATTGGTTGTGGGAATCAGCAGAAGACGGGACAACATTCGGGGCATTCGGACTTTACCTGAAACCCCGGGATCTTGGGAAAATTGGGCAATTATTACTTCAAAACGGAAAATGGGGAGAGGTGCAACTGATTGATCCCGGTTATTTGCAGGAAGCGACCAGAGAACAGGCGATCGATGATGCTGACCAACCCTATGGTTATTATTTCTGGATACTCCCGGATCATGCGTATTACGCCCTGGGTCATGGCGGTCAATTCCTGTTAGTGTCACCCGAAAAATCACTGGTAGTGGTATATACGGCATGGCCATATTCGGATAGCCGTTTTTTCGACGAGCCATCCGAACTGATGGACCTGATCATAGAAAGTTGTGAAGATTAATTTTCCACTTGTCTGATAAGATAAAGTAAGGTATCTTATTTAATAACAGATGAAATAAAAAACATTTGCTAAATTTGCCGTAAAATTTATATCTGTTAATACAATTTTGCAATGACATCCAATGAGTTAAGGAATTCTTTTTTGGATTTTTTCAGATCCAAGCAACATCATATTGTTCCTTCGGCACCCATGGTGGTGAAAAATGATCCTACCCTGATGTTTACCAATGCCGGAATGAACCAGTTCAAGGATATTTTTTTGGGAAACAGTCCGGTAACCTATTCACGTGTGGCAGACAGCCAGAAGTGCCTCCGTGTAAGCGGAAAACATAATGACCTGGAAGAAGTAGGGCATGATACATACCACCATACCATGTTCGAAATGCTGGGGAACTGGTCGTTTGGTGATTATTTTAAAAAGGAGGCTATCGACTGGGCCTGGGAATACCTTACCGAAGTGCTGAAAATAGATAAAGACCGCTTATATGTGACTGTTTGTGAAAGCAGTGAGGAAGACGGTTTTGATATGGATACCGAGTCTTTCGATCTTTGGAAACAGCATGTTCCTGATGACCGGATATTGATAGGAAAGAAAAAAGATAATTTCTGGGAAATGGGGGATACGGGTCCTTGTGGTCCTTGTTCTGAGATACATTACGACTCACGTACGGATGAAGAACGTGCGGCAATTCCGGGAAAAGACCTGGTAAATGCGGACGATCCGCAGGTAATAGAAATATGGAATCTGGTATTCATCCAGTACAACCGGAAATTGTCCGGTAAGCTGGAATTATTGCCCGCCAAACATGTAGATACGGGAATGGGATTTGAGCGCTTATGCCGGATCATCCAGCATAAAACGTCCAATTATGATATTGATCTCTTCCAGGAAATTATCCAGGAGATAGCATCGATTTGTCATCTTTCTTATGGGAAGGATGAACCTGCAGATATTGCCATGCGAGTGGTTGCCGACCATATACGGGCGATTTCTTTTTCTATTGCCGATGGCCAGATACCCTCCAACAATAAAGCAGGTTATGTAATCCGCCGTTTGTTGCGCCGAGCCGTTCGTTACGGATATACCTTTCTGGGGCGTACCGAGCCGTTCTTATGCTTACTCGTTCCGGTTCTGGT
>JAISOY010000161.1 GCA_031275285.1 Bacteroidales bacterium
TGGGGCAAACGGTACGGAAGAACATCCATAATACCGGCGGGAGCAACTGGCTGCAGCAGACCGATTACACCTACAATATCCGCGGGTGGCTGCTGACGATGAACGACGGCGATAACCCGGGCGGGAAAACAAACGATGTTTTCAGCATGCGGCTGATCTATAACGATACCCCTACAGCCGGAGGAGTAGCCGCCCCGGCGCAGTTCAACGGGAATATTGCCGGTATGCGCTGTAAAACCAAGGCCAAAGGTAGTTCCGCTTCCTCGGTAGCCGGCCACGCCTATGCCTTCCAATACGATGTAATGGACCGGCTGGTACTGGCTTCCTACGGGCGGGATACCCTTAACAACCGGGATTACAGCCGGATGCCCGGCAGGTACAACGAAGCCCTTTCCTACGATATCATGGGCAATATCCTCAGCCTGCAACGCTCCGGCAAGGCAGGGCCCATCGACGACCTGGAGTACGTATACGACGGCAACCGCCTGATACGCATCACCGACAGGATCACTTCCGGGTTAAAGCCCCTGGGCTACAAGGACAGCGTGAACCTGGCGCAGGAATACCTCTACGATGTATCCGGGCGGATGACCGAAGACAGGGAAAAAGGAGTAACCGTCGCCTACAACCATTTAAGCCTGCCCCAAACCGTGACCAAAGGCAGCCGGGAACTCGTTTATACCTACGACGCTACCGGGAAGCGGGTGAAGAAAAGCTTCGGCAATACCCACCGCCATTATATCGGCGGGTTCGAATACGAAGGCGACGAACTGAAATTCATCACCATGCCAGAAGGACGCATCCGTAAAAGCGGGGACGACTGGATCTATGATTATTTTATCACCGACCATCTGGGCAATGTACGGGTGGTACTCACTACCGGACAGTCCGGTACACAGGTCTATACCGCCGGTATGGAAGAAAGCAATGCCGCAGAAGAAACCCGGTATTTCGAAAATGTAGACAATACCCGCGCCGACCGGCCGTACAATTACCCGGATAAAAACCCGCTGAATACCAAGCTGGCGAAAGTGCCCGGCAAGAGCCGCGGTCCTTCGGTGATGCTGCAGGTCATGGCAGGCGATACCGTTTCCCTTTCCGCGCAGGCCTTTTACAATATGGACAGCAGCCTGCCCGGCAGCGGACTGAACATCGCCCCGGTGGTGGGAAGCGCCATAGCCGCTTTTACGGGAACCACCGCCCTTCCGGCAGGAGAGTTCGGCTCGCTGGCAGCCGACCTGGGGGCTACGGCGAGTACCTCTGCAGCACTGGCGCAGTTGCCGGAAAAAAATGAAGAGGACGATTCCCCTGAACCCGATTCCGGCCTGAATTTTGTACTGTACAACAACAGTCTGGACATTGTGGCGGCCAATACCGGAGTATTGCCGGTATCGGATAATATCAACCGTATCCAGCAGTTATCCGGCGATAAGATGGTGATCACAGAAAGCGGTTACCTGGAAGTATTCGCCTACAATGATGCGCAGACACCCGTGTTCTTTGATAACATCGAATTAAGGCATACCAGCGGCCCTATACTGGAGGAAAACCATTATTATCCGTTCGGTATGCTGATGGATATGAGCTATATGCCGTTGGCGGTCAATGAGCGTAATTTCTATAAGTATAACAGTAAAGAATTACAGCCGGAACTGAACTGGAATGTATTGGATTTCGGGTTCAGGAATTACGACCCTCAAATATGCCGTTTTATCAGTATCGATCCGTTAGCAGATAAATTCCACTGGGTAAGTCCTTATAATTATGCCGAAAACCGCCCTATCGATGGTATAGATCTTTGGGGACTGCAATACCTTAGATTTGACGAAGTATTGATGGCTAATTTCCGTCCTTCTTCTATTGGGGTAACCGGTATCAGCAAGGGTGGTATCACTACTTCTTCTTCTGGAGGTAGTTCGGGTATGACCTCCAATTCTGACGGCACCTTTAATTTTAGTTATTTAGGTGAGAGTTATTCCAATATATCGGCTATTGATTATAATGGAGGAACATACCTGAATATGGGACAACATATCAGTGATGCCGGTGGTACGCAACATACCCAGTGGGTATATACGGATATCCAGTTATTTGACGGTAATATGCATCATACTTTTACCTGGGAGGATCCTGCATTGCCTGGAAATGACGCTTTCGGCAATCCCAGGAATACCAATTGTGCCGAACTGGCCAATGTCCAGGCGCAAGAATTAGGGACAACCCTGCTAGGTGGTGGAGTAACTTCCGCAAATGCTATAAAATCATATAATGCCAATACATCGACATCATTAAATAATGGTTTATCGGTAGATTATATCAATCGCCAACTGGAAGCCGGGAATGCAATAGTTGTTGGTGTTAGTTATAAAGGTGGAGGTACGGATCAGCTGGGTACCAACCATTATGTAACCATAACCGGGAGAACTCCTAAGGATGGTGGTAATTTTACATTTATGGAAAATGCTATTACAAATAGAGCAAATGCGAGTGACTTTTCAAGTAACCTCTTAAAACCTTCATCAAAGAGTATAAGCGGTTATTCTCATCATTGGGAAAAAAATAGAAAATTCACAGTAACTAGAGTACAAAGAAATCGATAATGTTTTTTGAATTAGATGACTTTCAAAATACCAATATTTTAATTGAAAATATTTTCACCATGATATTCAATACATTAAAAAAGACAATATTTATATTGACATTTATCCTTACAAGTTCGATTTTATCAGGACAAACTTTTGTCGGAACTTCCAGTGATAAAATGAAAAGTTATGGCTGTACTTTTAGACTTAATAAGGATAGTACCATAAATTTCATTTATGAAAGAAATGAGAACAGCATATATGCAGAACATATCGGGAAAATCAAAAAAATAAATGATACGTTATTTCGAGCATTTGTAATAATGACAGTCGGTCAATTCTATATGAAGTCACCGAGTGACGATACACTTACAATTAAGGTAGATACTCTAATGGTGAGTAAAATTGATAAGTTTACCATTCATTTTTCGAATGGCCAGACAAAAGAGCTAAAAAAATGCTATGATAAATGGTTTAAGTATCATGCATTCCATTTACCAATCAATGAAAAATGGTTTAATTCACAAAAAGGTACTGATTATGTTTTTATCACTACAGGTCTGAAAGGTCTTATTTCAGGGGAAGAATTGAAATTTAAAATACCATTTGGTTCGGCAGCTTCATTTTTGTGTGGACAGAAAGATAAATTTGAAATCATTATTAAAGATGGATTACTTTGGACAACAGGAAAAGCATCAGTTCAGATTGGTCAATTTAAATTAAAGCAGATAGATTGATTGTAAGGAAAATACTGTTTTTATTTCTAGTAGATTAATATCTTATCTTGTATGTATAAATATGATGATGTATAATTTTATGAAAGCTTAATATGTAATCATAGATTTTTATTTATCTTAAAAATCTATCTTTTTTGGGAGATAATTATCTATTCGTATATCTTCGAATAAATTTTGGATGTTGTCTTTTTTGATATAGTTTTACATAGTTTGCAGTTTTTAACTGTAAATCTTTAGTTCTTTGAAAAAACTGATCTGGAGTACTGCCTGTATCGGTCAATGAACGTAATTTCTATAAATACGGCAGGAAGGAGCTTCAGACAGAGCATAACCTGAACTGGGGCGACCACGAAAACAGGATGTCTGATTATACCGCCGGCAGGTGGTGGGTGGTTGATCCGTTGGCAGAAGATTATTATGGGTGGAGCCCGTATAATTATTGCTTCAATAATCCGCTGCTCTTTGTTGATCCGGATGGCAGAGGTCCGTTTAAGAAATTTGAGTTTAACGGTTCGGCCTGGGATTACCTGAAATCAATCCCTAATTTTGCAACCAATCTGGTCAACGGATTGATTGATGGAGCGGTAGGCCTGATAAAAGGAGGCGCAGCCACCGCTTCATTGATCTACCATGAAGGTTTATCCGGTTATGGCACAGCCCTGGCCAGTGAAGCCAAAGGAATGGCGAATGGAATTGCCCAATTTGTAGAAGGAGAGATTAATTATCATTCCACTACACCCATTGGTGAACAGCTCAAAAATGCCTTTTCACCCCAGAGTATTGAAACCGCCCTTACGATAGCCGTGCCTGTTATTACCGGTACAGCCGCTGCCAACCTGACCAAAGGCGCTGCGACTAATGTAGCGAAAGGGACAGCAAAAAATACAGTTGCGGAGGCGACAACAAGTGTGGCTAAGACAGCACCTCAATATACCAAGTCCAGTTTACAGCTTGGACAACAGATGCATAAGGGGTATAAATTAGGACTAGAGAATAAAGTAACTACTTTTAAAGAGTTTACTGGTGTCAAAGGAATACGTCCGGATTTTGTTGATTTTGGCACTAAAACTATCTATGAATTAAAGCCATATAATCCAAGAAATATACAACAAGGATGGAAGCAATTAAATAAATATCAGAATCTTTTTCAACAACAATATGGTGGAAACTGGAATATAGTTTTAGACTTTTATTAAAAATTATTGTAATGGAAAAAAAAGAATTAATAAATATTTTGAGCGAGATACTCATACCAGCTGGATTTAAGAGAAAGGGGAATTATTGGGTTTTCAATGGTCATGAAATTACTAAAATGATTAATCTTCAAAAATCACAATTCGGTAATCATTTTTATATTAATTATGGATATATTTTAAATTCAATTCCTTTGGACGGTATGATGATGCATATTTATAAGAGAGTAGCTTCTTTAGACAAAACAGAAAATTTAAAAATTGATGAATTATTAAATCTTGAGAATACTATATCCGATGATGATAGGTCACATGAACTAAAAAAAATGTTAGTCCAAAAGTTAGTTCAAAATATCAATTTAGTTAGTACAGAAGATGAATTATTAAATGAATTGAAGAAACGTCCACATCTCAATGATATCCCTTTAATTGTTAAAAGACATTTTAATTTGGAGTAAACATAAACCCAAAAATGAAATTATCCCTTAAAATATTATTGCTTGTTCTTTGAAATTTAAATTGCTGTTTTTTATGGATTAAGTCATAGGAACAGTTAATTTTTATTATAAACGCGAGCATATTTAATGTAATGAAAATTTATCCGTATGTTTGTGAATTACATTTTTGTTCTTTGAAAATAAAGATTTGATGTAGTGTATTGCCTGTTTCGGATAACATCAACAGGATTCAGGTGTTATCCGGCGATAAGATGGTGATCACAGAAAGCGGTTACCTGGAAGTATTCGCCTACAACAATGCGCAGACACCCGTGTTCTTTGATAACATCGAATTAAGGCATACCAGCGGTCCTGTACTGGAGGAAAACCATTATTATCCGTTCGGTATGCTGATGGATATGAGCTATATGCCGTTGGCGGTCAATGAACGTAATTTCTATAAATACGGCAGGAAGGAGCTGCAAACGGAGCATAACCTGAACTGGGGCGATCACGAAAACAGGATGTCTGATTATACTGCCGGCAGGTGGTGGGTGGTTGATCCGTTGGCGGAAGATTATTACGACTGGAGTCCGTATAATTATTGCTTCAATAATCCGCTGCTCTTTGTTGATCCGGATGGAAGGGGTCCGTTTAAGAAATTTGAGTTTAACGGTTCGGCCTGGGATTACCTGAAATCAATCCCCAATTTTGCAACCAATCTGGTCAACGGATTGATCGATGGAGCGGTAGGGTTGTTAAAAGGAGGCGCAGCCACCGTTTCAGTGATCTACCATGAAGGTTTATCCGGTTATGGTTCAGCCCTGGCCAGTGAAGCCAAAGGAATGGCGAATGGAGTTGCCCAATTTGTAGAAGGAGAAATCAATTATCATTCCACTACACCCATTGGTGAACAGTTCAAAAATGCCTTTTCCCCCCAGAGTATAGAGACAGCCCTTACGATAGCCGTGCCTGTTATTACCGGTACAGCAGCTGCCAACCTGACCAAAGGCGCTACGACTAATGTAGCGAAAGGCGCAGCAAAAAATACGGTTGCGGAGACAACAAGTGCTGCTAAGGGGGAAGGCTTTGGATCTATGATGGAAGCAAGTGAAGCTGCTCGATACACTAAATTTTGGCAGAACTACGCTCCTAAACAAGTTACTCCGGGTACTACAAGGTTGGATTGGTTAAGACAAAGTGGTCGAACAAAACAGATAGAAAGTTCAAGGGTTATATATGATAACTTTGGACGTCAGATATATAGAGTAGATTTTTCAAATCATATGAGACCGTTAAACCACAGTATACCTCATTTGCATCAATATCAATTTGGTCCGATGTCGAGTTTTGGAAAAGAATCAGTATTTAATTTTTTTGGAAAATGAAAAAGATAAAAAATATAGAAAAAATTACAAGTATTTATAATACTTGGAAACCTTCAGATATAGCTTTCATAAAATCTCTTGAATGGTCAACTCAAAATTTAGTAATGGTTTTTTATTGCCAATTGAGAGAAAATGTAAATGGATGGCCAGATACTTCGAAAGATTTTTTCGAAGTATCAATAATATTCAATAATATATCAAGTTTGAAACTAGATTTTAATGGTGCAGGATTGCACCAGATTTCAGGTTTAGATATTTTAGATATTTCGAATAATGGTTTGGAGAAAATTAATTTTCAGATTGAAGATTATGAAAATGATAGTATCAATTTTGTTTGTGAAGAAATTGAAATAAATAAGGTATATAATCCTGACAGAATAGTATTTGATTAGGCTGCAGCTAAGGGAGTAATGAACCCAAACGAATTCATTTTATGCAAAGTAGTATCAAAAACACAACTGGAAATTACACAGTTCTTGGAAATGCGGAAGCATTGACAAATGGTACTCTGAATCCAAAAATCCTCAGAATGAATGTATGGAAAGATGCGAATGGTAAAGTATGGACACTTGACAATAGGCGATTAGGTGCTTTTAGATTATCAGGTTTGCAAGAGGCTCCTATTCAGTGGACAAATCCAGGAGGTCAAATGTGGAAAATGACAACTACAAATGGTACTTTTACTAAACTTAAACTTGATAATGGAAATAATATTAAATATATTCTTTATGACTTTCAAAGTAATTATATTGATTGATATTTTTATACCTTCGTTGGACGTACTCTGTGACTACACCTGTTTTCGATAAAGAATAGATCAGTTAAGTTTTGTTACAGCATGTATAATAATGTAATGAAAACTTATCCGTATGTTTGCGGATTACATTTTTGTTCTTTGAAAGTAAAGATTTGATGTAGTGTATTGCCTGTTTCGGATCATATCAACCGGATACAGGTGTTATCCGGCGATAAGATGGTGATCACGGAAAGCGGTTACCTGGAAGTATTCGCCTACAACAATGCGCAGACACCCGTGTTCTTTGATAACATCGAATTAAGGCATACCAGCGGCCCTGTACTGGAGGAAAACCATTATTATCCGTTCGGTATGCTGATGGATATGAGCTATATGCCGTTGGCGGTCAATGAGCGTAATTTCTATAAGTACAATAGTAAAGAATTACAGCCGGAACTAAACTGGAATGTATTGGATTTTGGCGCTAGAATGTTGGATGGGCCAAGATGGATGGCGCCTGATCCGTTGTCAGAGATGTTTTATGATTGGAGTCCGTTTAATTATGCATTATGTAATCCTTTAAAATATATTGATCCGGACGGAAGAAGAGCAAGTCCCTATTTCGATATAAAGGGAATATTCTTAGGTATTGATGAAAAAGGCTATAAAGGAAATATATTCATTACTACTAAAGAAGCTTTTGCCAAACATTCGGAAGAAGGAATAGCTAGATCAGGAGATATTCAGAGTGATACTGA
The DNA here is from genome assembly GCA_031275285.1 of Bacteroidales bacterium. Lineage (NCBI taxonomy): Bacteria > Pseudomonadati > Bacteroidota > Bacteroidia > Bacteroidales > Bacteroidales bacterium. Next base: position 7,832 of record JAISOY010000161.1, read on the forward strand.
TACTAAGATTGTAAAAGAAGTTCAATTAACAGCTGAAGCTGAATCAAATATTTATACCCATGCTATGTTGAGAACAGAAGGAGTTGATTTTTCGAAGCTGTACAACAATAAGGTATCTATTTTGGAAGAAAGGTCTTGGAATGGAAAAGAAGTTGTAACGAAAGGATTTAACGATCCTGATGATTACTTAAGATTTGGATTTAGTAAAACTAAAGATGGTAAATATAAAATTACGGCTGTTTCCGGATCAAACCTGAATGATTTGACAACTGTAGAACTCATTCAAAATAGTCTTGGAGTTCATGAGTATGATGGCCATGGAAATAAGGGATATTCCGGTGGAAATAGTCTTGGTGGTACACATTGGCAAGCTTATCTACTACAAGTCCAACATCCTACATTTCAATTTTTGCCTAAATGGCGGCAAGATGAGATATTATTACGTGTAAGAGAATTTATGCATTACGAAAATCCAACTTTATTTAAAAAACACTTTGGTAAAGAATGAAAAAATTATTAATATTAATTTTAGTTTTCTGTTATTACAATAATATAAATGGACAGATAATAGAGCTTAAAGAAGTTTATATTGATTGCAATCAATATATTCAAAATGATACAATCCTTTATGAACCATATAGCATAAGTTTTACTTTTTATGCGATAAATAATACTCAAAGCGATTTGTCCTTTGGGACTTGTAATCCATATGCCGGTGGAAAAAGACAATTCGGTTATTTTGAAATAGTATTTAACAAAAAGAAAAAAAATGATTTAAAATCACTAAATTTAAATGAACAATTCTGCCTTTCTGGCAATAATAAAATAAGAGTGATTACTGAGCTTCGTGAAAAAGATTATTCAATAAGAGGATATTCATTTTCAGAAATATATAATTTGGTGTTTAATAGTCGAATGTTTTATCGTTGTATTGAAAGGGATTATGATGTTGAAAAGTGTAGTAAATCAAAATTTAACAGTCAGGAAGTCGTAAAAAATGATTATTTAATATTATTTTGTTATAATGGCAAAGTTATTCATGCTTACCCGGTAAATCTAAATTCATCTGAATCTATAGATAACGATTCTAAGAAAGGTTTATAATGCATGTGATTAAAAATGTTTAATTTATTAATTTGCGAATTTAATGTAATACTTAATCGTAAATTAACGAAAAGCTATTGAATTTTACCTTTTTAATATACTTTTACATGGTTTGCAGTTTTTACTGTAAATCTTTTGTTCTTTGAAAATATCTGATTTAAGTACTGCCATTGGCGGTCAATGAGCGTAATTTCTATAAATACGGCAGGAAAGAGCTTCAGACAGAAATGAGCCTGAACTGGGGCGACCACGAAAACAGGATGTCTGATTATACCACCGGCAGGTGGTGGGTGGTTGATCCTCTGGCAGAAGATTATTATGGGTGGAGCCCGTATAATTATTGCTTCAATAATCCGCTGCTCTTTGTTGATCCTGATGGAAGAGGTCCGTTTAATAAATTGCCGTTTAACGGTTCGGCCTGGGATTACCTGAAATCAATCCCTAATTTTGCAACCAATCTGGTCAACGGATTGATTGATGGAGCGGTAGGCCTGATAAAAGGAGGCGCAGCCACCGCTTCTGTGATCTACCATGAAGGTTTATCCGGTTATGGTTCAGCCCTGGCCAGTGAAGCCAAAGGAATGGCGAATGGAGTTGCCCAATTTGTAGAAGGAGAAATCAATTATCATTCCACTACCCCCATTGGCGAACAGTTCAAGAATGCCTTTTCCCCCCAGAGTATAGAGACAGCCCTTACGATAGCCGTGCCTGTTATTACCGGTACAGCAGTTGCCAACCTGACCAAAGGCGCTGCGACTAATGTAGCGAAAGGGACAGCAAAAAATACAGTTGCGGAGACAACAAGCGCGGCTAAGACGAGTAGTCGGGTTTATGAAGTAGGTACATATAAATCACTTAGAGGTGTTGAAGTAGGCTTGGATGCCCACCATGTAGGACAAAAGGCCTTGATGAGTAAGTTTATTCCAGGATATAATCCAAGTACAGCACCATCAATCTTAGTGCCTAAATTAGGACATACGCAAGGGATAGGAGTTTTATCAAGAGAAACATCAGGCCTTTCAAATGCACGTCAAATATTAGCGCGAGATATTTTTGAATTAAGACGAGTGTATCCAAATGTGCCAAATACTTCTCTACAACAACTAATTCAAATAAATAAATCGATGTATCCAAGTGCATTTGTAAAATAAAAATTATGAATAGTTCAGAAATTATAGAGGAAAAATATGCCGAAGCAGTAATAGGCATAAGGGAAGAATGGTTTAATACGGTAAATACTAAATGGTATGATTATGTAATTGGACTTCCAATCCATTTGCAAATTACTTACCTAGTTATCGTATTTCATAATCAAATTTTTAATGGTGGTTTCCATCAATACTTTGTCAATGGGTATGGACAATTTGCAAGAGAGACGATTAATGCACTTAAAACAATAGGGGCATTAAAAAAAGCAGAATTGCTAAAAGATGCTTGGAAAATTGTAAATATCGATAATAGTTCTGATGAAGTTTTTAGAAAACAATTATTAAATAAAGAAATTACACAATTGTTTTTTCAAGATGGTTTATTTGATTCTTTAGATAAATTAGATAGTATTTATTTTGCAGATGTAAGCGAAGATATAGAACAATTATTAGGAAACTACCTACAAGGCCACTAGGGGGGTAAAAAATGAGACAACAGAAATATAATTCCTATAAAGGTGATAAGCGTATTGATTTTCCTCGTTGGGTATCTGTACTACGTATGTTTTCGAAATAAATCAGTTGGTTTTGTTAGAAACGCGTGTATGTTCAATGTAATGAAAATTTATCCGTATGTTTGTGAATTACATTTTTGTTCTTTGAAAATAAAGATTTGATGTAGTGTATTGCCTGTTTCGGATAATATCAACAGGATTCAGGTGTTATCCGGCGATAAGATGGTGATCACCGAAAGCGGTTACCTGGAAGTATTCGCCTACAATGATGCACAGACACCCGTGTTCTTTGATAACATCGAATTAAGGCATACCAGCGGCCCTGTACTGGAGGAGAACCATTATTATCCGTTCGGTATGCTGATGGATATGAGCTATATGCCGGTGGCGGTCAATGAGCGTAATTTCTATAAGTACGGCAGGAAGGAACTGCAGACAGAGCATAACCTGAACTGGGGCGACCACGAAAACAGGATGTCTGATTATACCGCCGGCCGATGGTGGGTGGTTGATCCCTTGGCAGAAGATTATTATGACTGGAGTCCGTATAATTATTGCTTCAATAATCCGCTGCTTTTTGTTGATCCTGATGGAATGGGTCCGTTTAATAAATTGCCGTATAACGGTTCCGCCTGGGATTACCTGAAAACAATCCCAAATTTTGCTACAGATATTGTAAATAGTGTAGCAGATCTTTTTTTTGGAGGCGTTGGCGTCTTAAATACGTTAGTCACAGAAGGCGTAGTTCCTGCGGCACAGGATCTATCAAACGGTCTTGTAAATGGTATAGGAGGTGGCATTTATAACCGTATAGAAGCCGGAATAGATTACCATCTGCATACTCCTGTTGTCGACCAGTTAAAAGATGCGGTATCACCGCAAATGTTTGAAAATACACTTGCACTTGCAATCCCTGTTGTAGCCGGTACAGCTACTGTAAATGTAGGTAAAGGCGCAGCAACCAATGTCGCGAAGGGAACAGCAAAAAATACAGTTGCAGAGACAACAACAAGTGCGGCTAAGGGAGGAACAACGGAAGTGACAACTGTTGGACGTTGGATGTCCAAAAGGGAATATGCAGCAATGAAGAGCGGTACAACGGTTTTAGAGGGAGCAGGAGGACAGACATTTGTAACACAAGGAGGTTCACACTTGTTCTCAGGAGCAGCTAGAGGATCTGTTTATGCAGAGTTTCAAGTTCCTACTAATAGCTTGCTTCAAGGAGGTAAGCAAGGTTGGTTTAAAATGCTTGGCCCTAATGCAAGTAAATCACAGCAATATCTTTTGCAGAAGCAAGGAGGCCCATTGTTGCCACAATATCAAAACTTATCACCTATTCTTAAAACAAAATAGAGTTATGGAAAAAGATAAAATTTGGTTTAAAAATGAATTTATTCCTCTATTGAGTCAAGAATATAAAATAGAATATTCAGTTTTTCAAGATGGGGATTTTGGAAATCTTGAAAGATTTGAGATTGAGGGAAATAATAAGGGTGGAAATATTGATTTTTGGAGTTTAGGTTGGCTTAATATCCATCTCGTAGATTATGAGAGTGGAAATGAGTTGCTTAATATTTTATTAGAACCTCATCAAGAAAGAGAGAAAGAGGAAGCTTTTAAAAAGCTAGAAGAGTTTTTATAGAATAAAGTCTAGATTTTCGGGGATCAATTACCTTATAAGGCTAGAATAAATTTTATAGTTTTCTTCATCAAAACAAACAAAAATTACTTTTTCAAAATCGTTTGTTGTACTCAAAAAATCAGATACAACTTTGATAGCAATTTTAGCTGCTTTTTCTTTTGGGAATTTGTAAATGCCAGTACTGATATTGGGGAAAGAAATAGATTTCACATGATTATCTGCCGCAAGCTTAAGACTATTGAAGTATGCTGTTGACAGTAACTTTTCTTCATTGCTTTTGCCATTATTCCAAACAGGTCCGACAGTATGAATAACAAATTTTGCGGGCAGTTTTCCAGCCGTTGTTATGACAGCTTCCCCGACTTTGCAACCGCCTTGTTTACTCCGTATTTTTTGACAATCTTCAAGAATAGCTTTGCCACCAGCTTTATGAATCGCACCATCAACACCACCACCGCCAAGTAAAGATGTGTTTGCGGCATTTACAATGGCATCAACTTTTATTTTTGTAATATCCCCCTTTAAAACCTCAATCATAAAATTTTTCTAAAAGCTTGTTTTGTTTTAAAATTTTGGATAGAGATATTAATGACGTTGCATAGAACACTTTTGGTATCAGTATCCATTGTTTATACGTTCCATCGATTATTTGTAATAAGAAGCATTTTCACCTTTTCCAATTAAAAGATACACAGAAGTGCCAATACATTTAATTATTTCAATGGATGGTAAATTTTTATTGCGTTCACACTTCCCAATAATCTCACAGGAAGCATCAATCTTTTTAGCAAAGTTGCTTTGCGACCATCTTTTTTACTTTTTGTGAGTGCTTATTTTGCCTCCGATGTTCAATGTTATATCACTCATATCTAATCAACAATGCAATGAAAACACAAATATAAGAGAACTTTATTTCATAGAAAAGTAAGATGTTATTTGTTCAAATAAGAAATAGTTAATGATATTTGCGAAATAAATTACATATAGTAAAAAGTAAAAAATATCTTTCAGTCAATGAAGATAAGCGAAATAAAAGCATAGTTGAGTATATTAAGCATATAGGAACACTGTGATTTACAGTTGAAAAGAAATAGAATGTTGTGCTGCTCTCTTCACGATGATAGAAATCTGAAGATGCAGATCTGTCCCGAAGCTAACACAATATTTTGCTTTAGCGATAATTGCTAAAGAATGGAAAGGTGGTGATGGGCACGGTACAATTCATACAGAACAAAGAAAATTGCACCAAACATGAAACGGTATTAAGAAGTTCAAAGCCTGACAGAAACAACAACACTGCAAGTAACGACAAAGCCGATAATCCAACCCTCGTTGGGTGACGCTTGTTTTCGATAAAGAATAAATCAGTTAAGTTTTGTTACAGCATGTATAATAATGTAATGAAAACTTATCCGTATGTTTGCGAATTATATTTTTGTTCTTTGAAAATAACGATTTGATGCAGGTAGGCCAATACCGGAGTATTGCCGGTTTCGGATAATATCAACCGGATACAGGTGTTATCCGGCGATAAGATGGTGATCACCGAAAGCGGTTACCTGGAAGTATTCGCCTACAATGATGCTCAGACACCCGTGTTCTTTGATAACATCGAATTAAGGCATACCAGCGGCCCTGTACTGGAGGAAAACCATTATTATCCGTTCGGTATGCTGATGGATATGAGCTATATGCCTGTATCGGTCAATGAACGTAATTTCTATGAATACGGCAGGAAGGAGCTGCAGACAGAGCATAACCTGAACTGGGGCGACCACGAAAACAGGATGTCTGATTATACCGCCGGCAGGTGGTGGGTGGTTGATCCCTTGGCGGAAGATTATTATGACTGGAGTCCGTACGCACATACATTAAATAACCCTGTTTTATTTATCGACCCCAATGGCGAATCGATCGACTGGTATTTCAACCTGCATAACGGACAAATAGTAAATGTACCGGGAAACAAAGATCTTTTTAAGATAGGTTATATTCGTCTTGCCGGTGATGATGCTTCTATAGGCGATATCAAGGATGTCCTGACATCCTGTAATTATACCTATGAATTGGCAGCTGAATCAGGAATTCAGGTTGATACGGAAAAGCAATACAAAGGTTGGGCCATGATGCAGATATACAATCCTGAAAACGTAGGAACTATTTTAGGATTAAGTTTTGCAGGAAGCGCAACAGCAGCTAATAACAGCAAACAATTTCTTCCCGGAATGGGAACCGGTGGTAAGTCTGTATGGTCTTTGAATGCTCTTGAACGAGGATTATCCATAGAAAAGTCGCTTGGCGGTAATCTTCCCAAGAATTTTCCTGTTATAGATAAACTACAGAATGGAGTAGCAACAAGTATCAAAAGTGTTGATTTGACGGCAAAAACATATAATAAAGGAAATGGACTATTAAATACATTGACAGGATATGTAAATAAATTAAGTAATTTTACACAAGGGCAAAGAGGAAATTTTACCGTGTTAGAAGGAGTTGACTTTACACGTAAAACATTGGATGTAGCCATTCAACCTGGAAGAGCCACAGCACAACAATGGGAACAAATAGGTAAAGCAATGAAATATGCAAAAAGTCAAGGAATTGAATTTATAATAAGATTTATTCATTAATTAAATGGAAAGAGCCTCTATTTTTTTATTTGTAGCTAAACGAAAATATCTTATTCACAGTATATCAACTCTAAGTATGGGAGGTGGTATTGCTACTCCACCCTATGTTTGGTTTGATACGGATATTACTGATAAAAAACTCATAGAAGAGCTTTTACATGTGCTAAGTTATTCAAAGACAGGATTGCCTCGTCCCAACGATTGGGATGCTTCGAATAAAGAGCTTTTACAATCAGCGGGTTTAAAGAGAAACAAAGACTTATATACCAATAGTCTTTTAGTTAATGTATTAAAAAAAGATGATACTATCGAGTTTTCCTCGATGGTTAATTTAGGTCGGAGAGGATTTATGAATAAAGTACCTGAATATAAGATTACTTTACCAGCGAATTCTGATTTAAAAGTCTTATCGGAAGCATTGAAAAAGGCATTTGAAAAATGTGAATAGGTTGGTGTAAGCATGATATAATTAAATTTTATATAGTTTGCAGTTTTTTACTGTAAATCTTTTGTTCTTTGAAAATATCTGATTTAGGTACTGCCTGTATCGTTCAATGAGCGTAATTTCTATAAATACGGCAGGAAGGAGCTGCAGATAGAGCATAACCTGAACTGGCTTTATTTCGGTGAAAGGATGCTTTCACAGGAAATATGTCTAATTACGCACTTTATCCCTAAAATCCGAATTCTTGAAATTTTATCCGAAAATTTTGTATCGTCG
>JAISOY010000162.1 GCA_031275285.1 Bacteroidales bacterium
ATGATATCGCCAGTTTTTCTATCATGAAAGATGCTACCGCTACAGCATTGTATGGTGCAAGGGGAGCTAACGGGGTAATTTTGGTAACTACCAAGGAAGGAAAGGAGGGACCGGCCAAACTGAATATTCGCTATGAAAGTTCGTTCTCGGCTCCTACCAAAATGATAGAGTTAGCCGACCCTATTACTTATATGCAGTTACATAATGAAGCTGTACTGACCAGGGATCCGTTAGGCGGCCGTGTTTATTCTCTTGATAAAATCAAGATGACCGGGCAACCTGACCGTAATCCTTACGCATATCCCGCAGTAGACTGGTACGATGAGATGTTTAAAAAATACGCAGTCAATCATCGGTTTAATTTCAGTGCAAGTGGCGGAGGAAAAGTCGCACGTTACTACCTGGCGGGTACCCTGAATTCTGATAACGGGATACTGAAAGTCGACAAGCAGAATAATTTCAATAACAATGTGAGATTAAACAGGATATCATTGCGTTCGAATGTGAACATCAATGTAACCAAAACTACCGAGGTAATCGTCAGGTTTACCGGTGATTTTGACGACTACAACGGGCCTATAGATACGGGAGAGAATTTGTTTAAGAAAGCCATGCAGACCAATCCGGTATTGTACCCGAAATATTTTGAGCCGGACAGGCAATACGCCAATACCCAACACATTCTGTTCGGAAATTACGGGCGGAATGGTGATTATCTGAATCCATATGCCGATATGGTAAAGGGCTACAGGGATGAAAGCCGTAACATGATATCGGCATCGGTAGAGTTGAAACAGGATCTTTCGTTTTTTACACAAGGACTTTCCGCCCGGATATTAGGTAATACAACGAGAGAATCTAAATTTGATGTCAACCGGCAATATAATCCGTTTTTCTATTCTTTAGGTAGTTATGATCCGCAATTAGATATCTATTCCTTAGTTGAACTTAATCCGGATGATGGAACAGAATATTTATTTTATTATGAAGGAACGAAAGATATTTACACGACTACCTATTTTGAAGGCGCTTTGAATTATAGCCAGACCTTTGGTGAGAATCATACTGTTAGTGGTATGTTAGTGGGAATTATGCGGGAGAAAAAAGTAGCCAATGCCGGTAATTTACAAAAATCTTTACCGTATCGCAATCTCGGACTTTCAGGGCGATTTACCTATGCATATGCTAATCGATATTTTACGGAGTTTAACTTCGGTTATAATGGTTCTGAACGATTTGCCAAAAAAGAACGGTTTGGTTTTTTCCCGTCTTTTGGCCTAGGATGGCTTGTATCCAACGAACCGTTTTGGAAACCTTATGAAAAAGTGGTCAGTAAGTTGAAATTTAAAGGCACTTTTGGTTATGTAGGAAATGATGAAATCGGAGATGAGAACGATCGCTTCTTTTATATCTCAAATGTTACGATGAATGATGCCAGCAGGGGCATATGGCTGGGAGAGGAATACCGTCAATACATTTCCGGGATCAGTATTCAACGCTACAGCAACAATCAGATATCCTGGGAAACGGCGCAAATGACGGATGTCGGCGTAGAAATAGGACTATTTGGAAAAATTGAATTTCAGGGCGATTTCTTTTACCAGTATCGTACCAATATCCTGATGGATAGGTCGCAGATACCGAAAAGCATGGGATTACAGGCTGCAATGAGGGCAAATGTCGGAGAAGCTACATCCAAAGGTGTAGATATGTCATTGGATATCCAGCATAGTTTTACCCCTGATCTTTGGATTTCCTCAAGAGCTAATTTTACTTATGCAACCAGTAAATTTAAGGTTTATGAAGAACTGGATTATGCAAGTGCCGGTATGCCATGGCGTTCCCGTATCGGTCAATCTATAGATCAAACATATGGTTATGTTGCCGAACGATTGTTCATTGATGATGCTGATATTGCCATTTCGCCCAGACAAACACTGGGAGATTATATGGCTGGTGATGTCAAATATAAGGACATTAACGATGATGGTGTTATTGACGCAAATGATCAGGTTCCCATCGGGTATCCTGAAAAACCGGAAATAATCTACGGATTCGGAGCATCTATGGGATGGAAAGGTTGGGATTTCTCATTCTTCTTCCAGGGATCGGCACGTTCTTCGTTCTATATAGACGCTTCTCACACAGCTCCGTTCATCAATACCGGCGATGATTATCTCAATGGGCAAATAGGCAACAATGCCTTGCTGAAAGCGTGGGCAGATGACCATTGGTCGGAAGAAAACAGGAACCTGTATGCAGCATGGCCAAGATTATCCGGACAAATGGTGGAAAACAACAACCATCAAAGTACATGGTTCTTGCGCAACGGGTCATTCCTAAGGCTTAAATCCGTTGAATTAGGGTATACCTTCGATCAGAATAGTTTTGTTTCTAAGATAGGCGTCTCATCACTTCGTTTCTACTTTAGTGCAACCAATCTGTTGAATATTTCCGCTTTTAAACTGTGGGATGTTGAAATGGGAGGCAACGGACTGGGATACCCCATCCAAAGAGTATTGAATCTGGGTCTCAACATGAATTTTTAAATTACATACCGATGAAAAAGAAAATTTTTATTCCAATTATAGTGATCCTTGCCTGCGGGTGTGATTATCTGGACATCGTTCCTGATAACCTGGCCACCATCGAAATGGCTTTTAATAATCGTAACAGCGCCGAAAAATTTCTGGCAACCTGCTACAGTTATGTTCCTGAACATGCAAGTGTTGTTGAGAATTTTGCATTGGTTGCCGGCGATGAAATATGGTATTATGCGGAGCAGGATTATTATATGAATAATACCACCAGCTTACGCTTAGCCAAAGGATTACAAAATGTAGCCGATCCTTACTGTAATTTTTGGGAAGGAAGCCGTGGCGGATATAATTTGTTCATTGCTATTCGCGATTGCAACATTTTCCTTGAAAACTTACGGGATATTCCGGGACTTGAAATGAGCGAAAGGGATTGGTGGCTTGCCGAAGTGAAAGTATTAAAAGCTTATTATCATTTTTTGCTGATGCGTATGTACGGACCAATTCCTGTTATGGAGACCAACCTGTCGGTTGACGCTTCTCCCGAAGACACACGCATCAAGCGTTTACCTGTTGATGATGTAGTCAACTATATTGTATCATTACTTGATGAAGCCATTAACAGCAGTTCTTTACCGGAAAAAATCCAATATACGCAAAGCGATTACGGACGAATTACCCTACCTGCTGCAAAAGCAATCAAGGCCCAGGTTTTAACATTAGCAGCCAGTGACCTGTTTAACGGAAATGCGAACATGGCAGGGTTTAATGATTCGGATGGTACTCCATTGATCAGCACACAATTTGATCCTGAGAAATGGGTTGCAGCACGCGATGCATGCAAAGATGCTATCGAAACTGCTGAAGCTGCAGGTCATGCGCTTTATGAATTTAAGGATTTATTGCCCATTGGCGAAGTTGATCCGGTAATCAGGCATGAATTAACATTGCGGACAACCATTACCAAGCGGTTCAACCAGGAACTCATCTGGGGGATCGGGCCTAATTCGGTAAATGCCCTGCAACAATGGTGTCAACCCAGGCTTACCAGCCACCATGCTGCCGATTTCAACCAGACCAAAAAGTCGCATGCTCCTACATTGAATGCAGTGGAAAGTTTTTATACGGCTAATGGAATTCCTATCAGCGAAGACAAAACATGGGATTATGCTAATCGCTATGATACCATAAAAATTTCCGGGCAACTGGCTGATGATCATAAATACACCCTGCAAAGCAATTACATAACAGCGAGATTACATACTTATCGTGAACCCCGTTTCTATGCATATGTCGGTTTTGATGGAGGCAAATGGTTCTCGCTCGAAGCAACAGATGACGATAATATTCCTGCTATAGGAGCAAAAACAGGACAGCTTTCAGGAAGAAACGGACTGGAATTGTGGTCTGCTACCGGATATTTTACAAAAAAACTGGTTAATTACGAAAATGTAATTACGGCAGCAACAACACAAATTATTGAATACACTTTTCCCATCATCAGGTTAAGCGATCTTTACCTGATGTACGCCGAAGCGCTCAATGAAACGGCTGCCGGTGAAGCAGCCAGACCGGATGACGATGTATACGAATATGTCCAGCGGGTTCGCCACAAAGCAGGACTGGATGAAGGAAGCACCCTGACAGAAACGTGGGCGAACTATTCCCGGATTCCTCAAAAACCGGCAACCAAAGCAGGTATGCGCGATATTATCCGGCAGGAGCGTATGGTCGAACTTGCATTTGAAGGTCCTCGTTATTGGGACTTGCGTCGATGGAAACTGGCAGGGGATTATTTCAGTAAACCCATCCGTGGCTGGAATGTTTACGCCGCCGACGAAGTAGGATTCTATCAGGTCAGGAATATCTATTTTCGTGATTTCCTGAACAGGGATTATTTATGGCCCATAAGCCAGAATGAAATGTTACGTAATTCTAATTTAGTTCAGAGCCCTGAATGGTAATTTTTATAAAGAAAAATATGAAAAAGACAATATTAATAAGTTTGTGTATCTCGTTGGGTATTCCGTCATTTTGGGGATGTAATGAAGATAAGCATCACCCTTACGGGACAGATGATACGGCGCCGGGAAAAGTAACTTTTATAAATAAGAAAGATATTTCCGGAGGAGCAGTTATTTGGTTTGCACCGCCTTCCGATGCAGATCTGTTGTATATTAAAGCAGTATTTACCGATAACAGGAGCATTACCCGTGAGGTAAAAGTTTCAGGAGTAATCGATTCTTTGGTCATAGACGGGTATGGAAAATCCGGAACTTACAACGTGGATATTTTCGCTGTAGACAGGAGCGAAAACATATCGGAAGGAGTATCGGTGGAAATATCTCCGTTAACACCGCCTATCCAGCTTATTTTTCCTACGCTGTCAGCTGAGTCTGACTATGGAGGTATAAAGGTCTCATACGAAAATGCCGAACGTGCGGAAGTTTCCCTGAATGTTGCTGTCTTTGATGAGGCATTGCAGGGTTTGACTTATCGCGAATCGTTTTTTACCAGCCAACCGTCAGGTTCGTATAGTTTCAGAGGGTATAACAGCGTGATGACCTCTTTTGGTATTTATGTGGAAGACCGGTGGGGTAATTTATCAGATACATTGTTTTTTGAGGGAATTCCTATTCCGGATGAATACCTGGACAAAGGAAATTTCCGGGTATTTAAAATAACAGGCGATGCGGATTTCAGCCAATATGGTATGAGTGCTACCCAAATGTGGGACGAGGTATGGAACTCACAATGGAATTGCGGACATACAGCTTCAATGCCGTTACCGCACTATTTAACCATCGATTTGGGCGTGAATGTAAAACTGAGTCGTTTTAAATTGTATCAGCGAACAGGTACCGAACTTTATAAACATGGTAATCCTAAGCATTTCAATGTATATGGGACCAAAGACATTAACGGGTTGCCACCCTATAATGCCAGCGATCCGTGTGCAGGATGGACATTCCTTAAGGAGTGTAACTCTTTTAAACCATCGGGGTTACCGGTAGGAGTAACCAATGCAGAGGATGTTGAATTCCAGACAAAAGGAGAAGATTTTGAATTTGATATCAATGATCTTGTCGAAATCAGGTACATCCGCTTCGAATTCCTGGAAAACTGGGAAGGCCCGACTTTCCAATATACGGTTATCGGCGAACTTTCATTCTGGGGTGAAATTCTTACCGGTGAATAAGTTTAATCCATTAAAAATGAACATTATGAATTTTGCAAAGATAAAATCATTAGTCGCTATTGGATTGATTTTTGCGGCTTTCCTCGGCTGCGGTGATATGGAATCCAAGCATGAAGACTATCTTAACGGCGAAAAAATCTATGCGGGTAAACTGGATTCTCTGACAGTGTACAGCGGATACGAACGGGTTAAAATTGTGGGACAAACCAATTATCTGGGTTATTCCAACAAATGTATCGTAGAATGGGGCGACCAGTCGAGAGAGTTTGCCATAACCGGTACCGGGAATAAAACTTTTGAAATGATCATCGACGGATTGCAGGAACGCAATTATGAATTTAAAGTTTATACGGAAGATGCTGAAGGTAATAAGTCAGTGATACAAACCTGCACGGGAAAAGCTATGGGGGCTGTTTTTACTGAATCGCAAATGAACCGCAGGATAGTGGAATTTAATTTTGTCGATGGCTATTTTTCGGCTCTATGGGCCGATAAAGCAGAGTCGGAATATGTGGTATATACCGATTTCAGTTTCGAAACTACAGATGGCAGCATGCAACAGATACGGATCATGCCCGATGATGAATCTACTGTATTAATGGGCTGGAAAGCAGGAGGAAAAACAGAGATCCAATCATATGTTCTCACCGGAGAATTAGGTTTCGATGTCGTTCAACTGGCTGTTTCCGAAGGTTCGCTTCCGGCATCGTCTGTTTTCTCTATAAGCAAAGCCAATTTTGCGGTGGTCAGCCTGACGAATGATACTCCGGGAAATAGCTATGGCGGGAAAATACCGGGTATGTGGGACGGTGTAAAAGGAAGTGACCAGGGATCGCGTTACCACACCGGCGACGGAGAAGGCGTACCGCATACATTAACTTTCGACATGGGGCTTATTGCCACTATAGACCGTGTAGAAATAGTCGGTCGCGAAGATCACCATAACTGGAATCCCAGGCGCATTCAGTTTTGGGGTTGCGAAAATATCGACGGCAAAGATACTGCACTACCAGCTTCTGATGTAGGTTGGGAGCAGGAAGCGCAGGATAAAGGCTGGAAACTGCTGATTGACCAAACCTTAACTGATCCTCACGAAAACATGATCACCTTCGATAAAACAAAAACGGAAAATGTACGGTATATCCGTATCCGGGTGATGGAAGTGGTAGGACCGCCGTCATCAGGTACAGGCGCATACGGTTGTATTCAGGAAATATCCCTGTGGGGAGAAGATATCAGGCCGGTAGAATAAATTTAAAAGCCATACGGACATTAGTCTGTATGGCTTTTTATAATAATAGTGAAGAATGTTTTAACGTGAAATATAGGTAAAATTAGTTTAAAATATTATTGAGGAAGATTAAAATGACAGCCGATTTCATAAAATTTATAGATATAAAATTATCAGAGAAAAAGGGTCTTTATATTCTGCTATCAATAGTTTTATTTACTGTTTTTGTTGTTGATAATACATTATGGCATGGTGTTGTCACTGGCAAATATTTTTATTTCGCGGCTGTAATGCTTTTATTCACAGTTGTAGGAGGAACTATGTATTTGATAAGCAGAATTCAAATGTTGGTTGTCCGACAATCTGATATTATGATGCTATTGTTTTTTATTTATCTGATAATTTGCCATATTATTAAGAATAATAATTCTGATATACAATTATAAGAGGGAGAGGGGACTCAATTTTAAGGAACAACAGACAGAACACACCGTAAATAATTATTTACCTAAAATATGTGATTAAAATGAAAAGGGTTATTTTATTATTGATTGTAGTATCGAGCGTGACAGAATTCTATGCGCAGTGCAATCTGCCCTACAAACCATTTGCCTCATTCAAGGGGGATACGGTGGAATATCTGTATTATAATTTTACCGCGCGGCTTGCGTGCTACAAGGGAAAAAAGGTATCGGATGTATTCAATGACCTTGAGTTGCCTGTTACTTATATTGTTGGAGGAAGTCGGATAATTGCTGTAGATGGTGACGGAGGTACTAATGCTTTCTATTTAGGCATACACCAGGTGGGGCCCATTCCAAGTGAGATAATAGATTATTACATTGAGTTTTATCCGGCTAATCCAACTTCTTTAGGATTGAATCTAACACCCGGAACGAGGTGGACCCAACAAATGTATGAAGTCATCAAGGATTTGGAATTAAAAAGTGTAGGGTTTAATCAGAATTTTCCGAGAGGGCGTGATGATATTTTGAAAAAAGTTAAAGAAATTCAAAAAAGAGAGATGGAACAAAAAAAGGCAAAGGATAAAGCAAATAGCAACAGTCATTAGATTTTTGCAATAGTAAATGGGGAATGTTTTTTCTTTCCTCCATTACGATCATGTAATAATGACCATGTGTTATCATATCAAATCTTCATCAGAAGAGAGAGTTTTAAGGGAAATAGTATAATTGTTAATTTTCTGAAAATGTATATTGTACAAATGTTATCTCGTACAAAATGTGAGCTAATGTGTAGATTTCCAAAAAAAATAAGTAAATTGTTTAATCAATATTCTGTTAATGAAAAAAGTAATAATTGTGCTTAATCTATCTCTTATTTCTTTTTCTATTGTCTATTCTCAACCAGAAGTGGAGTTATATTGTAGGTTTAATTTAGAAAAAATATTCAAAACAATTGACCATAAACTTAAATATGAAACTGTTCGACATTTTTATATGGAAAGTCGAAAAAGTAATAGTTTTATATATATGCTATCTGATAATACGTGGAATCATTATTATCAGATAATCAGAGGTCATTCGGTGCTTGAAGCACATAATACCGATTCGGGGAATATATCGCCTGTAAAAAGAATTTCACAAGAAGAAATGAATAGACGTATCGAATTGCTGGATTGCACACCTGAAAAAGCGTTTAATGAATATGTGGATTTTATTAAAAACATTAAATTGGAAAAAGAAAAATATTTGAATTGTATAGGTGCAGAAGTCACTAAAAGAGATTCATCAAAATATGCTAAAGAATTAATAGGGCTTTATGACTTTTTACCTCCGGGACAATCAAATATTCATCCTTCCGGATTAGTGAAGAAATTAGATTTTTTGAAAATTTTTAAGGTATTTATTTTTGATAACAATGAAGATATATTACCAGATGGAGATACCGTATGCGATTATCTTGAAATTTTACGATTTGATCGTCCACTTAAATAGCGATTTTATCATTGACTAATAATATGGCTAAAATGATATTTGTGTTATATCAGGAGCAGCAGCAATGCTATTTCTACTGTTTTGGAATGTATATTTACCTATGAAAACGGGAAGTAAATCATGGAGATAATGACAAAAAAATATAATTTGGTTTGTATGACTGGTCTTTGCTGCTTGATGTTATTGTTTGTAAGCGGGTGGTCGTGCATCGATGAAGCTGCTGCAAAAAATGATACCTATTGGTGGCCGCATCAGCCATTACCGAAGGGATTAGTGGTTTGCAAGCCGGCAAAGGACAAAACAGAAAATGTCCTTTTACACTCTTTGTCGGGGTTAGTTGCTCAGGCACAAAAACAAGGGCTGGCCGATGAACTGATCTGGCACGAAACTCCGGGGGATTACCTGCTTTGGTATTCCAAACTGGTGAACAGAACCAAAGCGGAAGAAAGAGGAACTTACGATGTGTGGGAATTGCTGGAACGGTATAAAAAACTCGTTAACGGCTATATTCTTTATCAACCCGAAAACAACCCGGAATTTCGCGGGGATATGAATTATTCCGTTCATGTTGCAATGGCTTATGCGTCAGTAAACCGGGGAGTAGTGATTGACACATCGCTCGAACCAATGGTGCGGCAAATGGGTCTGACACTCATAAAGGATACCCGGGATATTACGATGGACGAATGTTTTGAGGAAATAAAAGATAAGATGAATGCCGGTATGGTCGTTACCATGAATCCTTTTTATCAGAATAATTACGATCTGGCGGTCGCCAATAAAGCGTTTATTACATACGGAGTGGATAATCTAACTGAAAAGATGATGGCCTGGGCAAATCCTATATCTCCGGTAGTTGGCTGGAATCATGGAAATGAAGATGATTTTACCCGCCTTCCGGCGAAATATGGCTTATTCAATACAGCAAGCGATTGGTGCAATAATCTGATAACACTTTCGGTAGGTTCCGGATCTGCTGATCTCGCAAAAATCAGAACCCTGGATCCTGCAACGATCGACTTTTCTGAAAAAGGTCATTTTCACAGTTTCATAATGAGTGATGGCGACAATATGCAATGGACAATAGGGTCCTTTCTCCGGAACAATAATTTCTGGGGGAGTCCGCTGCATGGTAATTTCCCCGTTGGATTCACATCTTGTCCGGTCAATCTGGTGCAAATGGCACCTGATGTTTTGAATGAAATGGCAAAAACACAGCCGGCCCATACAACTGTTATTGAATATGGCGGAGGATACCAGTATCCCGATTTATTCGCCATTGAAAGAGGCATGGAGCGCGAAGCCATTCAACGTGAATTTGCGCGGAAAATCAATACCAACATGAAGCGTACGGGTGTGAAGGTCTTTGGTTTCATCTGCATGGATATCGACTCTGAAGATGCCCTGGAAGCTTATCGTATATATGCCGGAGAAATAGAAGACCTGGTCGGAATGATCGCAGTTCAATACGCACCTTATCATGGAGGAAACGGGAAAATCATTTGGGTAAAAGATAAAACCGGAATAGAAATTCCGGTAGTTACGGCCACATATTCACTTTGGCAAGGGCTGAAGGATAAGGGTGGCGGAGATATCGTCGAAATATCGAATCTGATAAACCGGGATTCGGAGAGAAACGGAACATTTATGAATTGGACAGTTGTTCATGCATGGTCCGTATTCGAAAATCCTTCCCTACCGGAGAATAAAGCCGGAGGTTTAACTGCTGTGAAATGGTGCATCGACCTGTTGAAAGAAGATATTCAAGTCGTTTCTCCGGAAGAACTATTATGGCGTATCAGAATGGATCATGATCCGGTTCAGACAGCAGAAATAATCAGGAATAAATATTATTAAAAATATTTCTGTTTGTCAGGATGGAAATTAAGCACTCAGTGCTATTTATTGTTTTCTTAAGTCACATTGATCAAGTTGATTACGTTTAGCAAATATGACATTAATTGTTTTATCTTACTTAGGAGTCAAATAGAATAAAAAACAAATAACAGTAACAAAAAATTAGTCATCAAATCAAAATGAAAAGATATTATTTAATTATATTTTTAGCGATTATTTGTAATAATGTACTTTTTGCTCGTCCGTTGAGCATCGCAGATCAGGCTTCCGTAA
>JAISOY010000163.1 GCA_031275285.1 Bacteroidales bacterium
TAGGCGGCGGTTGTTCCCAACACGGCCGGACAATACTCTTCGAGCGAGAACACGCGTATCTGGCTTAACCCGTCGTTCTCAAATACCCGCTGTTCGGAGAAGCCGTCGGAAGCAACGGCCCTCACCGCCCATGCATACCGGAACCCTGGCGTCAGCGGGGGCATCATGGCGCCATACAATAGGGAGGTGTTTTTGGTACGCTCGCGGATGATCTCGGGGCTATAGGCGAAAGCAGCCTCGGGTGACATGCCGTTGTCCCACAGCTGTTTGATGATCAGTTCGTACTCCACACCGGCTAACCCGCTATGGCGGGGTGTCCATTGAAAAAGAAGGTTGAGCGGGTCTTTTATGGTTACGTTCTCATTGTTGAAAGGCAGGCTGAGTAAGGGCGGCTTCTGTACGGCTATCCATACGCTGCCGCATCCCTGCTGGGAAATAATGCGTCCGGTATGGTATTCTATCACGTCGAAGCAGAACTGGAGCATTCCTTCGGGTAGCCGTCCCTCGTTACGGTAACTCTGTGTCCCCAACCCCTGGGCATTGAGTGTGGAAGGATCGAAATAGGGCGCTATTTCCTGTTGCGACAGCCGGTAGGGTACATTAGGATCGATGGTGATGGGGGAGAAGACAGCTTGTGGAAGGGTTTGTATGGTAAAGCCCTGCCCTTTGATAGTCAGCCTGAGCTTTATGTTGAGCCCCGGCCGGTTGATGTCGCGGTTTACCAGGGTTACGGAAATATGTTCGCGTGCCCCGGAGGCGTAATCGCTCAGGTAAAGGCTGTATGGGGGCATCAGGTGGGTGGAAACCTGTACGGGATAAGTCGTTGTTTGGGAATGGAGAATGGAGAATGGAAAATGGAGGAAAATAATAAGTATAAAACGGAAAAGAAAGGACAAACAAGAAAGAATAAATCCCCGGTGGAAATATTTTTTTTTCGTATCAAATGTAGTTTTACTCATTTTGAATCATCTCCTCTAAATCTCACTTAAAGCTGTTGATGCATGTATGGCTAAAATAAAAACAGATTTTTCATAAAAGCATCTATTTTTATTCTCCAAATATAGTGAAAACCGGGGGCAGAGTGTCGAACTTGTTCGTAAACTTTGCTGAGGTGCATTCTATATTCTACAAAGATAGTTTTTTCTTCTTTCTTTTCAACAAAAAATATTTCCTTATATATGAACAGTGATATAATTTAGCCATAAATAATTACCAATAACTTAGGAGCGCAGATTTGTAACGCGTTCTACTAAAAATGACAAAAATATGTCAGATGGAATGGTTGGCTGTTTATTTATAACATAATGATAACGGAATATCAAATATCAAGATTTTAATTACAACGGACAACTCTATTTATTCTTTGGTATTTGTTCTCTCTGAAGAGTAAGTGTATTCCTGTTCAGGGAAATAATATTCATAAGTATAGTTTTTTGCCAATTCAATCCTTTGCGTGTTGCATGCGGTAAAAAACCCAAATCCATTCGTTACATTTGACTGCATAATGGCGGGCTCAGAAAAGAAACCAAGTCCTTCCCGTTGCAGGGCCATGCTGCGATGTAACTTAAATGCCTCTGTGGTGAGGGACTTAAGGATCAAATAATAAGTAGTGGAAACAAGCAACTCTTTTCCATGTATTTCAGGATCATAAATATCTTCCGGTATTTTATATTTCTGGTTTGTTAATGTATATGCATCTATGTACAGGTTGATGTTCGTACTGTAATTGGCAAAGGTTAAATTGGAAAATAACATCCTGTCAAATGTGTACATATCATAAGATTCTCCGTCCGATAGGATTCCTTGTGCTTCGACATCGGGATTGTCCTGGATTAAGGTCATGTTATCGACATTGATCCTTAAGCCGGAATTATAAAAATACCTGCTGTCGGAAGTCAGGTCAAAGCTGGCGGCATAATACCTTCTGTTATCAGAATGGTCTTCTATGTTTACTTTAACAGTATGAAAAGCATTAGAATACCATCCTCCACTGTTACCAACCAAAGAATTAATGTTCACCATATTCCTTTTTATAATCGTGTTTATGGTATCTAATTCTATGATTTTCACATCGGGATTAGGAGGCATTATCGTTGTAGCAGTTACTTTTTCATAATCTTCAATATTGACTTCCAACCGGTATTTACTTCCCGTTTTGGTCGGAATATCTTTTATATGAACTCCAAATTCAATTTCCGACCAGTATGCATATCTAGAACCACCCCTGGTGATTTGAAATGCTTGTTCCAATCTTAAAATGGGAGTTTCCCGGTTATCCTCAAATAATTCCACCACCCCGTTTTTCCAGGAACGGTCTTCTTCATTGCCCCAGTCCTTGTAGGATGATAAGGAACGACCTTCGCATAAGGCTAAATAAAAATGTCCGCTGTCAGTATCCAGGATAGCGCTGATGGCCAATTTCGATTGAAAATCAGCTTCTTCGATCTCAATGGTTTTATACATACTATCACAACCCGTGATATATATGCATACAAGAAAAATGAATAAATATGGGGAGAATAATCTGGGTGTGAACATGGCATTAGAATTTAAACTGGTAACTAACAGACGGAATAATGGGAAAAAGACTATATTGTGCGTATTCATATTTTACCTGCGGTATTCCATTATCGGATCTGTATTTTGAGTGGATATCTATAAAGAATGGGTTTTTACGGTTATACACATTGTACACGCCGATGATCCATTTCCGCTCATACTGGCCTCTTTTTCTTATGAAGCTGATATTAAAATCGAGCCGGTGGTATGGATCCATACGATAGCTGTTCCGTTCTCCATATTCATAATAGGTTTCCGGTGTCCCTCCGTTAGACGGGTCGCTCAACTCATAAATACCAATGGGTACGGTAATTGAATTTCCCGTACCAAAGACCCATACGGCGGATAATTCGATTTTGGGTGTCAGCATTTTTGTTGCCACAATACTCAGGTCATGTCTGCGGTCATATTTATAGGGAAAGCGTTTTCCCCCGTTGATATTTTCAAATATCCGGTCGGTCCAGGATAAAGTGTATCCGATCCATCCTGTTAAAGTACCTACTTTTTTTTGTGCGAAAAACTCTATCCCGTAACTTCGGCCGTCACCCTGTTGGATTTTTTCCTCCCAGTTACCTCCTACATCAAAAAAAGTGCTTCCTTCTTTGTATTCCAGTACCTGATCCATGGTTTTATAATACCCTTCCAGGCTGATTTCGTATTTATTCCTGAAGTTCTGCGCCAGTCCTATGGCTACCTGATGGGAAGTCTGGGGATCCAGACGGTTGGTAGTAGGTACCCACAGGTCTGTTGGCAGACCTACATTTGAGTTGGTGATCAGATGAATATATTGTCCCATGCGTGAGTATGCCGCTTTTACGGAAAGTTGATCGGTCAAAAGGTACCGGGCGGAAAGGCGGGGCTGTATGATGCTGAAAAATTGTTTCCGGACGTTGAATCCCGACCAGTGGATCCCCAGATTTATTTTTAGCTTATTGGTCAGCTTTACATCATCTTCCGCATAAAAGCTGTATTCATATGCATAAATTTTATCTCCGCCAAAATCAAGGCTTAGATCATCTATTTCCGAAGCCAGTACACCCGGATTAAAAGTATGGTATATAACATTTCCGCCAAACCGGATGTAGTGATTGGGTGACGGGATATAATCCAGGGAAATTTTTCCACTCCAGTCATTGATCCCGGATTTATACCTTATACCATTATAAAAGTCCTGGTAGATTTCTTCCATACCATTCCAGTCACGTTCGCGGTACCAGTAATCAGCTGACGTAAGAAACCTGTATTGGCTGTATGTAAGGGTAATATTGCTGAATAACCGATTGGTAAAAATATGGTTCCAGCGAAAAGCCGAAGTAATATTACCCCACTTCAATCCCATTTTATTCTTATCATAATCATATTCATGATCATATTTATAATTGGCATAAAATTTATCATCACCCATGTATGCACTCAGGTATATACGGTCTTTATCAGAAAATTTATGGTTGATCTTTGCCGTCAGGTCGTAAAAATAATACCCCACATTGATGGTTTCATCATCGTTTTGTTTATTGGCTATAGTGATGAATGGTTTTGCAAGAAGATCGATGTAGGTACGTTTCCCGGAAATGATAAAAGAGGTCCGGTCTTTCCATATCGGTCCTTCCAGAGTCAGACGGGAAGCTACGATTCCGGTGGAACCTTCAAAATGAAATTTTTGCATGTTGCCTTCTTTCATGTTGATATCAATTACAGATGATATCCTCCCCCCATACCGTGCTGGAAAACCGCCTTTAAGTATTTCCACATTGTTGATGGCATCTGCATTGAATACCGAAAAAAAACCGAACAAATGTGATACATTGTATACCGGAACCCCATCAAGAAGGATCAGGTTCTGGTCGGGACCGCCACCCCGCACATATAATCCGCTGGTGCCTTCCCCGCCTGATTGTATTCCCGGCATTAACTGTAATACTTTCATCAGGTCCACTTCCCCCAGGAAAGCCGGAAGCGATTTGATCTGTGCGATGGGAACATTGATCGAGCTCATTTGCGTTTTCTCCTGAATTCGTTCCACCTTGTTTGCTGTAATTTCAACTTCCTGAAGGTGTTCGGATCCGGATAAATTGATGTGGATGATCGTATCTTTTTTCAAATTGAATTTACGGATTTTTGAGGCATATCCTACATATGAAAAAGCCAGATTTACCTCACCGGCTGGGAGAGTTAAACTGTAAAATCCATACTGGTTTGTGGATGTTCCGGACAATGTCTCCAGATCATGTACAGTAGCACTGATTAAGGCTTCTGTACTCAAACTATCTTTCATATAACCGCTGATGGTGAATTTCTTTGTAATATTTTGGGCAGGTAGCATTAGGGTAAAAACAATGAAAAACAGGCAGGAATAGATTTGTTTCATCCTCTTTAAAATATTATCAGGTAAAATGTTCAATCATCATTCACCCCATTAAGAAGTACAAATATCATATATAGGAACGATATTCTACACCACTTATTGTAAAAATTTTCATTTCTGTTTTTAAAAGTATCCGTATTATTCCTTGATACACTTACGGACAATGGTCTGGTTACCTGTAGTGATGCGTAACAAATAAACACCTGAAGGATGATCTGCCATATTCATTATCCATTCATTTCCGGAAGATATCGTCATTTTTTGACGTAATTTTCCAGTCATATCAAATAATTCCAGGACTACAGGATGTCTGGGTGAAGCCGTCGAAAAGCCGCTGACATATAATATATCACGGGTAGGATTGGGGTATACCTTGGCGGAAACGTCGGGAACATCCTGAACATGTGTGATCCCTCCGGTAACCTCTATGGATTTCAGGACAGGTGTTGCGGCAAGGAATTTTTTGTCGCCTTTCTGATAAGCTCCGATAGTCATTATTCCTCCGAACCGGTCAAAAATTAATTGGTTGTCTTGTATTTTTGCCTGTCCCGAAACAATATAATAGGAGACAGGTAATCCGGAAGAACTTGAAGCATCCAGATCCAGCTTAACAGACCCGGCTGATATATCTATTGTTTCCTGAAGGTTAAATGTAATAATTTGTGACTCTCTCCTGATACCGGGAACATACAGAGTCTCCGATACAAGACTTTCACATCCGTTGACATTGATCGATACCCGGTATTCTCCGGGACTTGTAATGGTGTATTCATTTGTTGTTACGGTATTTTTGCCATTCCAGGTATATCTTGCTCCGGGAGAAACAGAACTGGTGGTTACTTTCAATGGAAAAACCGTTTCATCATATTTATCCTGGTCTTCTATCCGTATTCCCGGTGTTAAATTTTTCAGGACATCGCACCTGCTTCCTGTTGATTGTGCCCTATATGTGAGATAAACATATTTTTCCCTTACCCACTGGGTGAATTTACGGACTTCTCCGTCGTAGGTATGCGGATAAGGTCTTTTTTCTCTCCAGACAGAATCGCCTAAAATAGGCCATTTTTGAAAATTCCTGTCAATAGCCCCGAAGCAGTTCAATTCCCTGGAAACATCAGTAACATGCTCAATGGATTTTTCTATAATTCTATCTATATCAGCGAGTTTTTGCATCACCAGTTTCTGAAAACTTTCGTCTTCCCATAGCCGCTTGAACCATGGAGAATTTTGTTGTAATTCCTGACTATCGGTGTATGTTTTGTATGCCACATCATAATCCCATACCGGACCGATCTTTAATTTTTCTCCCTGTCCCTGCTGTTTGTAGAAGAAGACACTGGAGAGATAATAACAATGGTCCCAATCATTGGCCATTTCACTAACGATATACCAGTCGACAAATGATTCGACGTCTATATATTTTCTATATCCGATGATCGGGTCGGCAAAATTATCCGAATACAGGGCATCTTCAAATCTGGTAATAAAATCCCTCATATAGGCCGTTTGTACAGGAGAACGATCTTCATCCTTGGGATACTTAAATGCAAAATACAGATAATCGGTGGCCGGAGTATCGTAATAATATCTTTTTTCATATTGACGGGAAGAGGTAAAGTATTGTGCACCCTCACTTTCTAATCTTTGCGGATAATCAAGTTCAATAATGTATCCTCCGGTGAGACTATTTCCGGCAGTACCGGCCTTTTTCACATTTACCCGGCTTTCGCTTCTTTTTATATTTTCGCATAACAGGTACACTCCCTGGTATTCATTATTAACATATAATTCAACGAACCATCCTTTTGAAGCCCAATCCATTCCAATTTCCCTGGCGAAATAATAACTGTAATAATTACGCAGCATCGTTTTATCAAAGTAATTGGCATTCAATATCCAGTCTTCTTCTGTGGGCATTCCTAACAGGGGACTTTTGATTTTTTTGCCGGACGCATCGGTCAGATCGATGGAATAAGATTTTTTTGGAGAATTATTCCAGGAAGAATTACCTCTCCCACGAATGGCAATGATTCCGTTATAAAGATGCTCAGACTGGAAGTTTGATCCATTGGCATTTTTAATGACCATAGTTCCATTTATTTTTTCTTCTTTGGAGATATCTGTAATAAATGCTCCATCGGATAGATATATATGTAATTCCGGAACCCCTTGTTGAGCGAAAAGGGAAATGCTTAGGAATAAAACAAAGAGACTGATTGATACTCTCAAAAAGGACTGTCTTTTCCACTTTCCGGTTTTATGAAGGCAATAATCAACCGGAGATTTTTCAATATTTTTTGATAAAATGCTCAATACAGGGATTTTGACATATTTCCGATAAATGAAGATACAATAATTTTATTATCCAATCATTTAAACACCCAGTGCTATTTATTGTTTTCTTAAGTCACATTAACCGAGCTGATTGTGTTTATTAAATATGATATTAACTTATTGGTATTACTTATTTCTACACTCATTTTTAAATCAAGTTTCTTTCAACAATGACGGATCATCCTCTGGCCGGGATTTTTATACGGGTTATTTTTCTCTGTATCCAGAGAATATCCAATCCTGAAATCGCACATACAAAGATAATGGCAAATAGTAACGTCATCCAGAAAACTGACCCTTGTTCATTGGGAACAAGTACGGAAAGCTTTGTATGGTATAATACCTGGATATATTTTGTGATCAGGATACTGACCGTTCCTATCAGTACATTTAATCCCAGCACCAGCATGTTGTATGGCGCCGCTAGTTTTTTCCTCGGAAATCCCAGTAATATAAGATTACCCAGCGTTTTCTGGTTTTTATAGATCAGCAGATTGATACTCAACATCATTAATCCGATGGCAGGAATCATGATCAGACAGCCCACTGTCATTATAATGATGATCAGGAGTGTCAGGAAATAGGATAATTTTCCTTGTTCCCCTTTGTTACTACTGATCTCATAACCGGGGTGAGCGGCAAAGAATGTCGCAACTTCCGGATCTGCCGGATTTTTGACTTCTATAACTAATCTCGATATTTTTTCAGCAGGTGCATGGTCTCCGAATCTATCATTGGCCCATGCCATAAATGCTTCAGGAACGAGAATGGTGTTCAGGTGATCTGAAAACCCCACAATACGTCCCGAAAAGTTTTCCCTCATTCCATTTCCGGTCAGGGATACCCTGAAAACCACTTGCCGGATGATCCCTTCCGAGATCTGTGGCAATCCCTGGCTTCCGGCAAAACCGAAATTATATAAACTCAGGTAGTCGCGGGGGATAATGATAGGGATCAACCGGCTTTCTTCATCCCATTTCCATTCTGCAACATTCACATCCAGCAAATGATCGGGAACCGATTCAAAAAACAGATCGGTGGAAAAATAAGGCATCTGACCGGTAGATTCCATATATGCCTTGACGTGGAAGCGGCTTGAAGAGAAATAAGACAATGACCGGACAAAATCCTGTTGCCTGATTTCATCTATTTCAGAAGAACTGAAAGTGGTTTGTGAGCTATTGAATGTAGATAACAGTCTTACTTTTTTATTCACCACCATGAGCTCTTTTTTGAATAATCCTGTTTCGGAGGAGAATAAAGGGCGAATGTCTAATGAAAGGCAAAAAGCAGAAAAAATAATGCTCATTCCGGTCAAAGCAGCAAAAGCATATCCCAAAAGTTGAGGGATACTGATATTTTGTCGTAACAGTTTTTGTAATTCGCTCATAATTTCCAACAGTAATGATACGAAAACGGATATTTTGGTCCCAGCGAACATATCACAAGTCCTGCATTCTGTTGTTCGGTTTCGTGTACGATCAGCCTGTGCATAATTTCAATATTTGTATCATCCAGGTGACTGAACGGTTCATCCATAAGTAAAAAGTCGAACGGCTGGCACAGAGACCTTATAATAGCTAAACGCTGCTGCTGTCCAAATGAGAGTTTTCCTGTTTTTTCATTTATTTTCTCTGAAAGTCCCGCCATAGCCAGCATTTGTGCAATCTCCCCGTCAGTCTTATGGTTGGTCAGCCGGTTTTTAATAGCTATATTTTCATAGGCAGTTAATTCGGAAAATAGCCTCAATCCCTGGAAAACAAAACTGATATTTTTTTGGCGGATTTTGTTCCATTCCTGCGGATCAATAGAATCTATTTTCTGATGATCAAACAGAATATTTCCGGTATAGTCGGATCTTTCGCCAAACATATAACTCAAAAGGGATGATTTACCTGCTCCCGATTCGGCAGTGATCAGGTAATATTGTCCTTTTCGGAAGCTGGCCTCACCAGACCAAATATCCGATACCGTTTGATCGGTATCGGATATGAAATAAGGTAAAACCTGGTCAATATGTATGGTTTCCATTCGAAAGATGAAAGACTAAAAAGAGTTAGCTGTTACCTGATCGATCCCTTTCAGTATCTGTTTCAATGAGTTCTGATTTTTATCCTTAAATTTCAGGGAGAAAATACCTTCGTAATCATCCGTAAAAATCATACTTACATCTTTATAAGGACTAAGTAAGGATAATACGGATCCAAATTTGCCACCTATTTCACTTTGTGCCAGTGACCGGATATTTTGAGGATAACTATCTATATCCAGGTTCAGATACATCAGGTATGGATTTTTTATAGCTTCACTTAAGTCGCCGGATGTCAGATTCTTACTATATCCTTTCCCGGAGAAAGCAACAATTCCGTCAACATCATCCGTGATCAACACCCTGTTGTCTTTATATGCAAAGTAAAACGGAGTAACAAATCCGGTTGAAATAACATAATGATCATCTTTACGGGCAACAATATCTTCAGGAATCAAAGCCACGAATTTATCAAAGTCATCTTTGCTTTTAACTGTGAATCCCAGTCCCATCAGGGGAATGGGTAACGGCCCCTGTGCAAAACTATAGAGACTAAAAACCATATCGCCTCCCAATCCATTGATGACGGTGTTTACCATCGGATCGCTTAACATCATTTGATCAATAGGAATATCTGATCCGGCAAATTCTTTGATCATTTTGATGTAAGCCAGGACATCCACCGATACTTTAAATGCCAGATAGGATTTGTCCGGAAAATCCCGTAATAACTGGCTATCAAAATTCTTCTTAAGTATCGGGTATTTTGTGTACAGCTGGTTGACGGCTTCTTTTGGGGTCAACTTATAGGAAATGTTGAGTTCCCCCTTTTCGAAATTGACATATGCATGTAAATTTATTCCGGATAATCCGGTAGAAAGATTGGAGAATTTATTGCTCATCATTTTGGAATACATATCCATCAATGATGTATAAGAAGCCCAAAAGCCAAGGTCATAATTACGTTTCTGGAATTCGGTGAAATCCTTATTGCCTAAAATGCTTTTATCTTCAGGCATTGTAAAAAAATCAGCATAAGTTAATTGTCCGGCAGACTCTCCGGCAAATAGAAATAAAAAGTCTTTATTCCATGTAATGGCAACTTCGTCCTGCTGGATGATTTTATAGGCTCCTTTGTCGATAGGATCGGGAAAGTCAATGTCCTGTATCTGATTCAGTTCCTTCAGTGTATTCTCGAAATTCCCCATTTTGTCCATTTTGAATACAAAAGACACATATGACTTATTACCATTGTTGACCCCATAAATATATGTCCGGTCAATATCCAATCCGGTTGATTTCGGATTTTCAAGAATCCTGTTTATAAGCGATTGCGTTGCCTGGTTCTCGTTGGAAAGTTCGGAACGCATTTTTTGAATAAATGTATATTCATTCAGGTTTTTTAGTCCACCTTTATCTACAATGTTTTTAGCTTCTATAGCTACAACAAAAGCAGCATCGGCAGGAATTGCCTGTAATTGTGGTGGGATCTTTTTTTCACAGGAATTGAATACGATAAGTCCGATACAAAAAAGAAAACCCAAACGTTTGACATATTTCATGATCATAAAAATTAATGTGGTTAATGTGATGAAGGAATAGTTAATCACTTATCCATTAGCTTCATTCATGAAACAAAAGTAGGTATTTTTTCTCTTATATAATAAAGAAAATGATTATTAATATTTTTAATTAAAGGGCGGGTATTAATGATATTTTTAATTTATGGGTCAGAAAATTTTTCGTCCTATGTTTTTTTTTTATCTTTGTCAACAAGTCAATGACTTAAAATAAGACTTTTGTTTGATCGATCATTCACTAATCATATACGATTAAAATGAAAATAGGAATATTGGGAGCCGGTGCCATGGGAAATGCGCACATTACAGGATTCCGGTCTTTAAAAGATCAGAATGCAACTTATGTATCAGTATTTGATATTGATGAGAAAAAACGCAATGATTTTGGACAGAAATTCGGGCTGGATACTTATCCGGATTTGGACAGCATGCTGAATGACAAAGAGCTGGATATTATAGATTTATGTCTTCCCAGTTTCATGCATGAGGAGTTTGCCGTAAAGATCGCGAAAGCGGGAAAACATATGTTGATAGAAAAACCTATTGCTTTTACTTTACCTGCCGCCAAAAATATATTTATTGCCGCACATCAGAACAATGTGAGGATCATGGTAGCGCAGGTAATTCGTTTTTGGCCTGAATATGTGAAGATAAAAGAGATGTGTGACCAGGGGGATATAGGTAATATTATTTCCGTCTATGCTGCACGCCTTAGCCAATTGGCCAATTGGAGCGATTGGTATAAATATCCGGATAAGTCAGGGGAAGCTTTGATGAATCTGACATTACACGATATTGATTTTTTACATTATTTGTTGGGAAAACCGGAGTCGGTATACAGTGCTGGTAAAAAAGACGAAAATGGAAATTATAACGATGTCATGAATCTTTTCCGCTTCAAGTCCGGAGCCAATGCATTGGTCGACGGCAGTTCCAATATGACTCCCGGTTATCCGTTTACCATGAGGATGCGTGTGCTGGGAACCAAAGGAACATTAGAATTTGCATTCATTTCAGGTGAAAATATTGGTCCGGAAAGTACTTCGTCATTGATGTGGTACCAACAGGGGAAAAGCGGCGTTAAGATAAAAGTGGAGAATAATGATCCATATGGCCGGGAAGTACAATATTTTGTCAATTGCATCAAAAATAATGAAGAAACAGCTGTTGTTTCCGAACAGAGCATCATGGAAGTAATGGCATCACTGATGGCTGCGAAAGAATCGCTGGTCACCGGGAAAGTGTATAATCTGTAGCAAACAATAGTTAAAACAATAAATCAACCATGAACAAACCAAAACAAAATCGGCGTAGCTTTTTAAAAGCTGCGACATTCGGTGCTGCGGCGCTTACAATTATTCCGCGGCATGTATTGGGTGGGGCCGGCTATTTGGCTCCCAGCGATGAGCTTACCAAAGCAATTATAGGTGTCGGAAGTATGGGACGTGGGCATATTTCGTACCCGGGTGCACGTCTTACAGCTATTTGTGATGTGGACAAGAATCATCTGGAAACAGCATTGAAACAATGTCCGGATGGGACCAGAACCTATCATGATTATAGAGAGCTTTTGCAGGATCCGTCCATTGACATCGTGCATATTGCTACTCCTCCACACTGGCATGGTATTATGGCGGTTGATGCTGCGAAAGCAGGTAAGGATGTATGGTGTGAAAAGCCGATGACAAGAACCATTGGTGAAGGGATCAGAGTGAAAGAGGCCATAGAGCGTCACGGACGTATTTTCCGGTTGAATACCTGGTTCCGTTTCAAAGATAGTTTTTACGGGATGAGAACCCCCGTGAAGCCCATTAAAAAGCTGGTTCAGAGTGGGTTATTGGGATGGCCATTGAAAGTAACCGTAAGTGCGACTACCGGGTTTGACTGGAAGTTTTATTGGGTAGGAAAAACAGGATTAGGCATAGAGCCGGTACCTTCCGAATTAGATTATGAAATGTGGCTGGGACCTGCTCCATTCAAGCCGTACAATAAACACCGCGTACACGGTACTTTCCGCGGATACTGGGATTATGACGGCGGCGGTTTGGGTGACATGGGACAACATTACCTTGACCCCATACAATATTTCTTAGGAAAGGATCATACCAATCCTACTACTGTGATCGTTGACGGAGAACAGCAGGACTCTGATGCCTGTGGCACCTGGAAACGGGTAGAGTTGATTTACGACGATGGTTGTAAAATCGTATTGGATGGTGAAAATAAAGATAAAAATGCGGCTTATATAGAAGGGCCTAAAGGAAAGTTATATGCTGGATTCCGTTCGGACATTCCCGATCTGGAAAAGAAGCTGGCTGCTTTCCCTGATCCTGAAGAGCAGATAACTGATTTTGCAGAAGCTGTTCGTACCCGTACGACTTTTGCACTGAATGAACAAAATGGTTTCCGTTCGGCAACATTGGTAAATATGGCCATTATTGCTGTCCGGCTTGGTCGCTCTTTAGTATTTGATCCTGTTAAATTACAGTTTGTTGATGATCCGGGAGCCAATGCTTTGATCAATCAACCCATGCGCGCTCCCTGGAGTATTTAAGTCGAACCATCTCAAAATGTTGAAAATGTTGAAAAAAATAGTTTTATCCGTCATATTGACCGTCGGGCTGTTGTCATCATATGCGCAGACCGACCAGAGAACCCGCGAAACCAAAATTGCGGATATTGTAATGTTATTGCCCGCAGACAATACAAGTAAATTTAATCAATTGATGGGCGAATTGTACGGAATAGGAAATGTCATTGCAGATTTAGCACCGCAATTGGCTGATCCGGGAGGTAATGATGCCCAGATCCGTTACGCCATCAGTGGCCTTACGATGTATGCCTCAAAAACAGAAGCATTAAAATCTGCGGTCGCTAAAGAGTTATGTACTGTAATTCCAAAAGCAAAGTCTGATGAGATCCGTGACTTCCTCCTGATACAACTACAATATGTGGCAGTCGACGAATCGGTGGCTACCGTTACCCAATACCTGAACAATGCACGCTTGTGTGATGCTGCTGTTCGTGTACTGGTGCGTATCGGAAATGAAAACGCTGCCAAGGCGATCTTTGATGCTTTACCGAATGCGTCCGGGACACAACAGATAAGCCTGATAGAGGGACTTGGATATCTTCGTTATCAGCCAGCAGCGGATGCTATTGCATCTTATGCCGGTGGGAATGATGGAAAAGTTCAAAAAACAGTTTTGTTTGCTTTAAGCCAGTTCGCTATACCTTCTTCGGAGAAGTTACTCTATGAAGCTGCGGAAAAAGCGGCTTTTCAATATGAGCCTACAGATGCTTTGTATGCATATATATCATACCTGAAAAACCTGTTCGTATCAGACCAGGTTTCTTTAGTGAGCAAAAACAGTAAAAAATTGCTGAAAGCAACATCTGAAAAAACACAGATAGCTGCAAAAACAGCAGCCCTTGAAATGATTTCTTTATCATCGGGAGAAAAGGCAGTCAGTGAATTAATCAATGCATTGAGCAGTGATAGCAAACCATATCGTGAGGCAGCCCTGAAGTTTACAGATAATATTTCTTCGCCCAAAATGTATGAGGCATTGATGAAAAAAGCAACAAAGGAAAAACGTCCTGAAGTAAAAGCTGAAATAATATCCGTTTTTGGTGCGCGGGGAGATGTTGAAGCCCTTCCGTTTATTACCGGATGCCTGTCGGACAGTAATATTGATATCCGCAAGGCGTCGATCATTGCTGCAGGAAAAATAGGGAGAGAAAAATCGATCAAACCGATCATTACATCTATGAATGTTGCTGATGCCGGAATTGTTGAGACGGGAAAAAAGACACTGACTTCCATCGGTGGACCAGTTGCTGTTTCTGAAATCGCTGCAGCGATTCCGCAGGCTACTCCCCAGGCAAAAGTAGCTTTTCTGGATATTTTGGCGTCGCGGAAAGCTAACAATATGGTAGGGGTTGTCTTTGCACAAACCAAATCTGACCAGGCTCCCGTACGTTTGGCATCATACAAGGCATTATCACAGATGGCCCAGGAAGGTGACGCCCAACAAATATCCCAACTGTTGAGTACAGCATCTGACCCGGCAGAGATAACCGCACTGCAGAATGCTTTATATGCATCGATATCGTCACTTCCGCAGGAAGAACAGACACGGAGGTTGACCGGCCTGATGAAGACAGGCAGGAATCCGGCATTATATTATAATGTATTCGCAAAAGTAGGAGGTGAGGATGCTTTGAAAATGGTCATGCTGGGTATGAAAGAAAATGATACCAGATCTAATGATGCAGCATTTGAAGCCCTGATCAACTGGAAAGACGCTTCGGCTATTTCTGCCTTGTTTGATATTGCCGAAAATAATCCGAAATATGCGGACAGGGCTTTTACCAGTTATGTATCAAAAGTTAATTCGGCCCAGGTCCCTTCAGAACAGCGGCTGTTGTTATTAAGGAAAGCATTGGATATTGCAAAAAAACCTGACCAGAAGCGGGATGTACTTTCGCAAGTTGGACGTACCGGAACTTTTGTAGGATTGATCACAGCAGGAAAATATCTGGATGACCGCGATAATGCCGTACAGCAGGCTGCTGTACAGGCGGTACGTGTTATCGCGCTGGCTCATCCCGAATATTATGGAAAAATGGTGACGGATATTCTGAATAAAGCCATTGCTGTAAATAAAGATGCAGAGGCGGAATACCAAAAGCAGGCTTTATTGAAACATATGGCTGCTTTGCCTTCTGATGACGGATTTGTATCTATGTTTAACGGGCGTGACTTAACAGGCTGGAAAGGTCTGG
>JAISOY010000164.1 GCA_031275285.1 Bacteroidales bacterium
AAAAAGACGGTGTGAAAAGATGGAAGAAGTTACTCGCCCAGATCCCATCTTACCAGATCAACGGGGACGGAGCGCTTAAAGAGTGGATGCACCCTGACTTTGCAGATAATTACCATCACCGGCATCAGTCGCATATATACCCGCTGTTTCCCGGTTTCGAAATCAGTAAGGAAACGGATGCCCGTCTGTTCGAAGCCTGCCGGGTTGCCGTAGAAAAACGCCGGATCATCGGGATTGAATCGCAGACAGGCTGGTCGCTGGCTCATATGGCCAATATATATGCACGTCTGAACCAGGGGAACGAGGCCCTGGAATGCCTGAACCTGATGAGCCGTTCTACCATAGGAGCCAACCTGTTTACTTACCATAACGATTATCGCTATATGGGTGTAACATCCAGCGGTCATGGATGGCAACCTTACCAGATCGACGCCAATCTGGGATACTCGGCCGCAGTTATCGAAATGCTGGTCTATTCCAACAAAGAGATAATAAAATTACTCCCGGCTTTACCCGGCCAAATGACGGAAGGAAGTATCCGGGGTGCACGTTGCCGCGGCAATTTTGAAGCGGATATTCAATGGAAAGATGGTAAGTTGACCAAAGCCGTGATCAGTTCCTTCGGAGGGAAACCGTGTACGGTTTACTACAACGGAAAATCCATATCATTGAATATCCCAAAAGGGAAAAGCGTTACCCTCGATGGTTCACTGAAACAGGTAGACGAAGAGAATAGCGAACTTTGAACAATGAATTTTGAATCTTAAATCTTGAATTTTGAACTCTATATCCGGAATATAATATTTCGATCTGGTACTTATAAAAATAAACATCTATGAAAAAATATATCCTTTATTTACCGCTTTTACTGTTTTCCTATAATATATGTCAGGCACAGGAATCAACGATTTTAGCGCCGGATTATCCGTCGATTATTTCCGCTTCCGACCTAATCTACCAAAGCCCTGCTGAGCGAAGTGAGGAAGGAATGCCGGTGGGCAACGGTATAACAGGCAGTCTGATATGGACGAGTCCTTCTGCTATGCATTTTCAGATCAACCGGGTAGATGTGTTCGGGAACAATGCTCAAAGCCACAATTTTTACGAACGGCATACCGACTATTGTGGCGGGGCCGGCTTTGTCGATGTCGAATTTCCCGGTTATGACGAAGTGTTTACCGGGGATTCGTTCAGGCAAAGATTATCCTGTTATCAGGCCCTTGTTTCGACCGAAGGAAAACAGGTGAAAACGGAAACATTCGTATGGAGCAACCAGGATGTACTGGTCATAAATGTAGAAAACCACAGGACCGGATCACCCGTAATTATCCGCCTGAGGGCCTTGCGACCCGCCTTTACCAAAAAAGGCGACCATTCGGCGGTCTCAAAGTTTGATAAAGACGGCAACCGTATGGTCCTGACACAAACGTTCAAAGAGAAGGAATATCTGTGTACATCGGCCGTCGCGGTATCGGTTGACGGTGCAGATACAAAATCGTGGCAGGTCAGTGCCGAAGAAATGACCTTAACCGTGAAAGAGGGCAGCTCATCATTCCGGATCTATATTTCTTCCGCAGCCTCTTTCGACAAAGAAGAAAACATCGCCACAAAGGCCCTGCGTTTACTCGATAATGCACACAATACCGGCTATGATCAGATATCTGCGACGCATAAAAACTGGTGGAAAGCTTTCTGGGAACGTTCCTTTATCCACCTTAAAAGTTCCGATGGCGTTGCAGACAAGATCATGGAAAATTACCACTATTTCCTTTATGTGATGGGTTCTTCGTCCCGGGGAGAATACGAACCTAAATTCAACGGAATGCTTTGGACAACGGGAGGTGATTCGCGTAAATGGGGGAATCTTTTCTGGGGTGCTAACCAAAGCTGTTATTACAATGGTTTGTTCCCGGCAAACAGGCCTGAGATCATGGCGCCGCATTTCAGGATGTATTCCCGCATGTACCCGTCCCTGCAGAAAGCAGCCCGGCAACAATGGGGAAGCGAAGGGATTTTTATTCCCGAAACTGTGGGATTTGACGGTCTTCCCGAACTTCCCGAAAATATCGCTTCCGAAATGAGGGACCTCTATCTGACCCGGAAAACATGGCCGGAACGGTCAACTGACTTTACCGCTTATTCGTATACCCGGATGCCATTTAACAGCCGGTGGAACTGGAAGAAAGACGATGGCTGGAAAGACGGGATCTGGCATACATCGGATAAGGGTGGCGGCACTTTCGGACATGTAACTCATATTTTTTCCAGGGGAGCAAAAATAGCTTACCAATACTGGATGCAGTACGAATATTCGCAGGATAAAGAATGGCTGGCCGGACAGGCTTACCCCATGTTGAAAGGGGTAGCCGAATTTTACCGGAACTTTCCGAACCTGAAAAAGGAACAGGACGGCAAGTACCACATCCGCCATATCAACGATAATGAATCGGTATGGGACGGACACAACACGGTGGAAGAAATATCTTCTATGATGGGTATTTTTCCCGTAGCCATCAAAGCGGCCGAAATACTGAATGTGGATGCCGACCTGAGGAAAAAATGGAATGAGATACTGAGCAATCTGTCGCCATTAACATTGAGTTCCGACTATCCCAACTCCGACGGTAAACCCGTAACATTCGTACGCTCCCTTTCTCCTGTGTTACAAGGTCCTGCCGAACGGATTCCCGACTCCAACACCATGCCGGTATGGTATTTCGACCTTTGTACACTTGAATCTACCGATAAAAAGATGATGGAAACAGCCAATAATACCTATGACGCCTACTTTTCGCAGGGAATCAAGCAGGATTCCCGGGTTTATGTCCTCTCTAAATTACCGGTTACAGGAACCCAGCTGGGACGTAAGGACGCCACCCGTTACCTTATCCCGAATCAGATACAGACCGCCGAAATAGAGGTACTCCGTAACCGCATGGATCTGAGGGAAGGCTTTCAGACTACCGGTGTCCAGCGTCTGGGGCGCGTTGCCGACGCCTTACATTATGCATTGTGCCAGGGGATCCCGGCTAAACCCGGCGGAGATCATGTTATCCGGGTATTTCCGGCATGGCCTGAAGAGTGGGATGCACAGTTCACCCTTCTGTGTCGGGGAAATTTCCTGGTAACGTCTTCCTTTAAAAACAGTTCTGCCGAATTTGTCGAGATCCGGTCCAATGCCGGTAAAGAATGTAACGTACGTAATCCCTGGGGTACGGAAGAAGTGACGATTTACCGTAACGGGAAAAAATATAAAACCACAACTGCCAGCCTTATCTCTTTTCCAACCAGGATCAATGAAGTATTCGTGCTCGTGAAAGGGAAAACAAAGCCGGAGTTTTTATCTGAAAAAGCGATATAGTGTCGGAGAGCAAGCCGTGACGGGATTCCGCGGCTCGTTAGAAATTTGAACTATTCCAGACAGTGAGGATGAGAATTTGTAAGAAAAATGACCGGAAATAAAGATAATTATCTTATTTTTCGGCCGGGTTAAAAGTGGATATCGAGCAGATATAGGTATAATACGTACTGTGATTTTTTCCCTCTGATATTCAGAAAGATTCTACCAATTAGCAAAAAACAATCACAATACAATCAAGCCATATAAAAATTAAACCAATGATAATTATAGTCGGAGCCAGCGGACAAATCGGGTCAAATATAGTGAAAGAGTTAGTCGCACATCAAACTCCTGTAAGGGCTATTACGCATCAGGCAAAGTATGATTTCGGTCCATCCGTAGAAACCGGGAATGCTGATTTGCTGAATACGGATGATGTCATAAAAGCATTTAAAGGAGGAACGACGGCATTTTTATTAACTCCTGAAAAACATAACGTTGAAGATATCATAGAAGAAACAGGAAAAATTATTGACAACTATAAAATAGCGATCAAAAAAACAGGGATCCGAAGGATTGTCGGCTTATCGTGTGTGGGTGCCCATGTAAAAAATAATACCGGCAATATTCTTATGTCGAGATTGTTGGAACAGGCATTCATCGAATTCGACATAGAAAAGATCTTTGTTCGTCCATCTTATTTTTACAGTAACTGGCTCGGATATGTAGATTTAATGAATGAAGCGGGGATATTACCGACATTCTTTCCTGCTGATCTGGAAGTGGAAATGCATGCTCCGGTCGATGTTGCCAGATTCGTTGCGCAATGTATAATGAAGAATGAAGGAAAAAATGGAACAACTGTTCATGAATTGGCGGGTACCAGGTACAGTTCAAAAAACATTGCAGATATATTCGCAAAAAAACTAAACAAAGCCATACAGGTACAGGTCATCTCAAAAGAAGAACGGATCCCTGCGCTGATGTCAGCCGGTTTCACTGAAAATGCGGCCCGGAATATGTCAGATATGACCCAAGCCGTTATCGATAAGGTCACCTCCTTCGAATTTGAGGATAAGGTGATCCGATTGCCGACCTCATTCGATGATTATCTCAAGGATGTTTTAAGATGAAATTAGTAGGCAGATGTCAGGTAACCTGAAAAAATATATTCCGGCAATACTTCTATATAGTAGGCTATTATTTGGATTTATCATATTCATCACAACACTTCTGAAACCTGAAAATTCAAGAGTCCTGGTTTTAACTTTCATGTATATCGGAATAGTTACAGATGTTTTTGATGGGATCATTGCCCGGAAGCTAAAAGTATCCACTCAAAAACTCAGACTTCTGGATACTATTTTCGACTTATTCTTTTACCTGTCTATTTTATTTTTTGTCTTTTCCATTAATCCTGCGGCAATCAGCGGGAATATTTTATTAATTGGCGGTATATTTTCATTGGAAGCATTGATGTATCTTGTTAGCCTGATACGTTTCCGTAAACTTCCTTCTCCTCATTCCATCCTTTCAAAATTCTGGGGACTCTATATCGTCATAGAGTTTTCTTTATTAATTATGGGTGTTGCAGGGCCACATTTTACCATTGCCCTTATTTTTGGATGTGTAGCTCATCTGGACCGGATTTTGATCTACTTATTTCTTAAACAATGGGATCACGATATTCCATCTTCATATCATGCCCTTTTATTACGGCAAGGCAAAGAAATAAACCGGAAGGAAATATTTAACGGCTAAAATCGAAATATACCAGATAATTGATGATTGATAATTGACGATTGATGATTTTTTAAACCACTAATATTATGAACTTAGCATAAGCGATCTCCTGAGCGTCAGCGAGTAATTATACAAATAAAATATGTGTAAATTTTTATTGAAATTTATGTTCAATCACGGAATTATCATACTACAAAACCAGATGCTGAACCAAATCAATATTGAACTCAACAATTAAGGATACTTCACCACCCTCAATTTTCCGTTTCTATTTTCGGTGGTTCTTTCAGTTCAATACCTTCCGGTAACACGAATTTCAGGTATTTGATAGAAAATCCTTTTCCCATGAATATTTTTTCGTAATGGGTCTGCACGGATAATATGTCATCTGTGTAACCGGAATGATAAAGGTCGTCGGTTTGTACTATTACCGGAAGCTCATTGAAGGCAACTACACGGGAAGTATATTCAAACAGGCTGTCACTGTCGGTTTTCAGGTGAACAATGCCGGATGGCTGTAACAAATGCCGGTATGAATTAAGGAAACGTGCGGATGTCAACCTTTTGTTTATCCGGCTTTGTTGTGGCTGTGGATCCGGAAATGTGATCCATATTTCCGATACTTCATTTTCTGCGAAGCTGGAATTAATGAATTCAATCCGGGTACGTAAAAAGGCCACATTTTCCAGCTGGTTCTGCAAAGCATCGGTAGCTCCCACCCACATACGTGATCCTTTAATATCAACCCCGATAAAATTTTTATCAGGATATTTCCGGGCCAGGGCAACTGTGTACTCACCTTTACCGCAACCCAACTCCAGAACAACAGGATGGTCATTCCTGAAAATTTCTTTGCCCCATTTCCCTTTTAACCGGAAATCAGTACGGAATACCTCTTCAAATGCAGGCTCTATCACATTCGGATAGGTAGCCATCTCAACAAAGCGTTTTAATTTATTTTTTGCCACAGGTAACGAATTCTATTTTTTTTGCAAAAATACAGTATTCAACGTAAAATATCATCTGACGATGGCTATTGGAAAATCCGGAATACTGGCCGGAATAATGGTGGTAGGTGCCTGTTTCCCTTTGGTCAGCTCTTTAACCCGCTGTGTGATAAAGGCATCCAAAGTTTTTATAGAAATATTTTTACGGTTGAACAAATCCGCTTTTCCTCCCAATCCTTCTACTAAAGCTTTTGTAAAAGCACCGTTGTTCCAGGCAATGTCTTCCAAAGAATATTGTCGCCCGGTAGAAGAAGTGAATACAATCGCCCCGTTTTCAGCACTGGATAACTCGTTGACAACTCCATTGATGTCGATAATAGCTCTCCGGGTGCTTCCCATAACATCACCGGAATGACAGGCATCCATAAACAATATCACTTTACCGGCTATAGATGCCACGGTCTGTTTGATATCTACATAATTCACACAGGTGGTCCGCAATCGTTCAATTTCAGCTTCCACCGGCAGATAAAAGAAATTGCCGGAATTATCATTCAAGCCGTGTCCGGCAAAAAATATCATGGACACATCCCTGCTGGTCGTCTCTTTCTGGATCCATTCCAGGCCGTCAAGGATACTGAGTTTATTGGCTTTGGAGTCTGTTAACAGTTTAATGACCACATCACTGTACAACAACCCCTTCTGTTTTTCCATGATTCTGGTGAAATCCATCGCATCTTTTGACGCAAACTGTAATGTCAAACCTTTATCCTGGTACTGGCTGATCCCGACTGCCAGTATATACAATTTTGGTTTGAGGATATCTTCTTCCCTGGTTCCAATCCATTTTACCTTTACAGATGCCGGCACCCCGGTCGCAAACTTATTTTTAACAATAACGGATACCTCACAATCACGCTCGGGAATATCGACTGTTACTTCGTTCGCACCCGGCGCTACCGAAGGCAGCAATTGCACGGGCCTTCCGTCAACCAATATTTTTACTGATTCTATGGGTTCCCCGCCGGATACGCTTACATGATACCTTAGTAAGATTTGCTTGTCCTTTACCGAAGTACCCGACTGTGGCGCTATAATTGTAACTTCCGGTGGCAGCGCCTTGGTAATACTATTATAACCCGTTAACGATTCATCTGATGTGTCCTTGATCTGTTGAGCCATTTGGGTGTGCAGGCCAAGCGATTTATCAATGATCCCGGTATTATAAAAAGTCTTTCTGAACCGGGCTATCGGATAGAACACAGATGCCTTGTCTTTACCCAGATTTACATTCCAGCCAATCAATTCGTCTGCCCCGACTGCACAATCATAAAAACCTGCGGGAGTCCATAACACCCATCTTTTATTATCCGAATGAGCAAAAAGGGTTAATAAACGGGGCCCCTCAGACATATCGAACCATGCATAAGTGCCGTTACTTAAAGCAGCTGCGGCAACTTGACCGTTTCCCGCAATTTTTATAGCCACACATTCTTCTGTTAACGGGCGCTTCCATAAAACACTGCCCTGGTGGTCCATACAGATAATCTGTCCGGAAGTTCCCAACAAAATACGGGTACCATCTTGGCTTATATCTACACAACGACTGGTTTCTCCCTCGTCCAGTACTTTTAATATTTTATTATTCAGGCGGGGACTGGTTCCGTTTTTCCATCCTGCGATACGAATATTTTTGGAAATATTCCGGTCCGTAGCCA
This sequence comes from Bacteroidales bacterium, assembly GCA_031275285.1. Classification (NCBI taxonomy): domain Bacteria; kingdom Pseudomonadati; phylum Bacteroidota; class Bacteroidia; order Bacteroidales; species Bacteroidales bacterium. The sequence goes on from JAISOY010000164.1 coordinate 7,749, forward strand.
CGGACAACGATGACGCGGCAGTTTTTAATTCCCTGTCCGGAATTGAAAAATACAAGACTTCCCGGCCTATACCAAAAAGCCCGATCTCTGTGCCCTCTTCATTCAACTGGAAAAGTTCCCGCTGCCTTTCTACCGTCACTATCATATCAGCGGCCCTGATATAAGATTCATGATCACCTGTCCATTCATCCGGAGCCTTATGATCGGATAAAATACGCCCGATTTCCGGATAAGATGTACTGAATACGACAGAACCGTCCGGCAGAACTTTCATGCCGGTGATCTCGCCCCTGCCTGCAGGAATATTTACCCGATTGTTCCCCTTGATAAACCTGATCTGGTTTTTATCATTGTTTTTGATATTCCCCCCCCGCATAAATATCTCCATCCGAAGAAAATGCCACTGCATTTATTGATATTTTCTCAAATGATAATGCCTGAAGCGTATTTTTCACAGCAAGATCACTCATATCAAGCATACTTATGGTTGCCTGGCCGGCATAGCTTACCGCAATGGTTGATCCGTCCGGCGAAAAAGCTATATCCAGTGGTTTATGTGGTAAAGATCTGGTCGCTGACAGTTGGAATGTCTTTCCGTATAGCCGGATATAATTATCTTCTGCAATAGTAATTAACTGTCCCGATGATGAAAATTTCGCTTTTCTTACAGCGCCTCCGTAAGCGATCAGTTTTCGCACTTCACTGCCGTCATTAGCGGTAAATATTCTTACGCCCTTGTTTCCACTAAGTGCAGCTGCCAGATAATTTCCATCCGGAGAAAAATCCAGGTCGAGTATTTCAGCATCAGCATCATCAATACTGTTGATCAGTTCACCCGTGGATGTAGAGAAAAAATAAATACTGTATTTTAATTGCCTGGCGTACCCAGTCCAGTTTCCGATGGTTACTTTTGAACTGTCCGCCATATTCCATGATGCTCCCGTATGCCCGCCGACCGCAGCAACCTGCCCGTCCGGGGAAAGGGCACAGGCGTACAAAAAGCCGTCACTTCCATATCCGATGGGCGGACGAAAGACCCGGAGCATATTTCCTGACCGGACATCCCATAAACGGGCTGTTTTATCTTCCGATGCTGTTAAAAGATATTTTCCCTGGGTATCTGTCGATATATCATGAATGGTTCCTATGTGAAATGCCGAATTCAGCCGCAATATCGGCTCTGCCGGTTGTCCTTTTAGCCCTATAACAAAGTACAGGCTGATAATGCAGAAGACAAAACGCAACATCACTAAAACCTGAAATGAATACCTGCGCTATATCCGATAGTAAACACACTTCGTTTCAAAGGAAGCATTTTATGCACATTTTGGTCATCAGAAAGTAAATCCAAACCAACTTCTGATTTTATCGTACCGGCACTTCCATCAGCATTGATATGAATACCAATATGCTTACTGATCATATATTCAAATCCTATGGAAAGACAAGCCCCTATGGATGTTTTACTGGATTCTTTCTCATATTTGAAATCATCAATATCATCAATATCGTCATCATCATCAAATACATCATCATCAAATATATTTTCATCCATATAGATTTTGGTCATTTTCCTGGATAATGCTCCTACACTTATGCTTGAAGTAAAAGCGAATTTATTACCCCATCTCGTATAAAAAGCAGGTCCCAAAAATATAACCCTGTCATGGAATTTTATATTTTCATCAAGAAGGGAAATATTTCTTTTGGTTCCATTCGCTTTAATGCCGATTCCATATGAATGGTGAAAGAAATAAGCCAGATCGACCCCGATGGAAAGCAAACCCGGTTTACCGTCATCATAACTACTCTCATCAAATTCGGCACCTTCCATAAATAAGTTACCATAAGGCTTATAACCCAATGACGCGGATAAATAAAACGGTGGGTAGTTTTGTGGGATACCCTCTTTTTTCACCCTGCTCCTTTTCACGGTATCTTTTTCTACTGTATTCTTTTTTACAACGTTGGCAGTCCTCACTGGTTGTTGGGACGATTGTTTCGGTTTTACCGGAGAAAGAGGGACTTCAAAATTATATTTATAGGAGGCCACTTCTGATCTCTTGATGGAAATCACATTTCCATCCGTTCCGAAACGGAATTGCATAACATCATTCTGGATATCAATAATTTTACACTTCAAACTATCATTAGTAGTTGTTACAATCAAATCTTGCCCGTATATTACACTTGTAGCTAACAAGAAAACAAATAGAAGAAAATATTTCATTTAGCCGGATTAAATAAATCAACTTAATAATTTCGCTGCTAAATTATATCTTTTAGTCGAAATAATTGCGAAGAGATTGATTTAGATTTTTTTGATCGATGGTTCCATAGATATCCAGACAGTACTGTTTCAGTATTTTCCGGCTTTTAGGAGTATCCTTTTTAGGAACACGCAACGCTTGCAGTAATGCTGAAAATTCCTCAAACAACCGATTTTCATCAACAAAGAAAAGAGACACTTGTGTCACCGGAGACATAGTATGGTCATCGTTCAGTAACAGAAAACATTCGCTAATTCGTGGTTGTGCCGTATTCAGGTCCAGATCATCCCTGCTGATGAGAAAATCTTCCAGCACCACTTCTTTAACACCATCGTTTTCATACCGGATGACTAATTTGTATTTTTCCATATCACCGGATGAAACCGGTAATTTAAGCTGATTACCGATAATTGTGAAGGTATCCTGTCCGAAATATTCACCCAGACTCTGTGTAGACACCCCGTCACTGATCATTTGGGCTTCGACGCCCCGGACTCCCGTTACCAGCATGGGCCGGCTTTTTACCTGCTGAAGGGCGCGCTGTGACGACACAACCTGATTGGACGTATGCGTTTTTGGCACCTCCAGACGATACTTGACCTTAGACGGACTAAGCAGAATCGCTTTATCCTGAAGATTTTCAAATTCCAGCATCGTTTGTAGATTTATTTTTTCTCCAATCTGTAATTCTTTATTGGTTTTCTGATCTATAATATGTCCGTCGACACTTAAAATATTATATGCTCCTTTTTCCTGTGCATGTATGGATGTTGACAGGCATACTCCCAACATCAAATAAATAAAAAACCTGGTCATCGTTTATATTTTTCTTATGATTTAAGCACTCAGTGTTATTTATTACTTTCTTAAGTCACATTGATCAAATGGATTACGTTCGGAAAATATGACATTAATTGTTTTATATTATTTATTTACTATTTGAAATGTACATTAAAAATCTGTTGGTCCTCAAACGGGGTTAGCATATCACTAATAGATAAAAAACTGAATATCAAACAATTAATTCTTAAAATCGTCCATAGATAAGCCCTATGTTAGATATACGTTTTAATAATGACAATGTTTCATTACACTGTATCAATAACAATAAAGTTGTTTGATAAAAATCTATTTCCTGAAAATGTATCGGATAACAACTACTTTAACTTTATCAAACAGATTCCATGAAGACTCCTGAATATTTTGAGTGATTCATTAATGATTTTACTAATTTTGTGTCGAAAACCGTATTGAACATTATATACCATGTCAACCCCACTCTCTACATTAGGCGAATTTGGCCTGATCAAACATCTTACTTCAAATTTTAAATCACAGCAATCGTCTACCATCAAAGGAA
>JAISOY010000165.1 GCA_031275285.1 Bacteroidales bacterium
AGAAAAAATAGAAAAAAGGAGGGCCAAGGAAGAACAGAAGCGTATGGCTGCTACCCGAAAACAGGCGGATAAAAATAACGAAGAACGGGGGGCTACCTATTTTAAAGGTAAAGAACGTAAAGTGGCAAAACCCAAGCCTTCAGACTATCAACATGGCGGTGGTGGAACGTATAAAGAAGGAAAATCAAAAAGCAGGGTAAGTGCGTCTGATACCCAACATGGCGGTGGTGGTTCTTATCAAACCGGCAAATCGAACAGCAGGGTTAAGTCATCGAGTATTCAACAGGGTGGCGGTGGAAATTTATCCGGCGGAAGTTCAAAAAAAGTAAAAGCATCTTCTGATGTAGGACCCACCAAAGGAACTTCCCCACGAAAAAATCCATTTTCGAAAAAGAAAAAGCCTAAGGCAGGCGATTGATTAGATAAATTTTGGAAAAGTACGGAATATGAATATCGAACAATATCGGGAATACTGTATTTCAAAAAAAGGGGTTACCGAAGATGCTCCCTTTGATGATACTTCTTTGGTTTTCAGGATAGGAGGAAAAATTTTTGTTCTGCTGGATCTTGAGGAAATGAGGATCAACCTCAAATGTGATCCTGAAAAAGCCATTCGTATACGGGAAGAATATCCGGTAGTGCAAACAGGATACCACATGAATAAAAAACACTGGAATACAGTACCTTTAAATCTGATTTCCGAGGACCTTTTGAAAGAATGGACAGATCATTCTTATGATCTGGTGTTTGAAAAACTGCCGCAAACGATAAAGATGGAATTATCGAAATAAGTTCTTTATATCATCGTGTTTTTTGATATATTGTATTATTTTTGTCCGAATCATAACAACATAACACTTAATAATTCTAAAACTAAAAATGTCATATTTATTTACCTCAGAGTTTGTTTCCGAAGGGCATCCGGATAAAGTAGCCGATCAGATATCAGATGCATTGTTGGACGAGTTTTTACGAAAAGATCCTGAATCCAAGGTAGCCTGCGAAACATTGGTTACTACTGGACTAGCTGTACTAAGCGGCGAAGTGAAAACAGTCGGATATATAGATGTACAGCAAGTAGCACGCGGTGTTATTGGTGATATTGGCTATACCAAAGGGGAATATATGTTCGAGAGCACGTCCTGTGGTGTACTTTCAGCTATACATGAACAATCTCCGGATATTAACCAGGGAGTGGAACGCTCCAAGGAAGAGGATCAAGGTGCCGGTGACCAGGGGATGATGTTTGGTTATGCCTGTCGTGAGACAGACGAATATATGCCATTGGCATTGGTGGTTGCTCGTCGTTTGTTAACAGCCCTGACAGAGATCAGAAGAGAGGGTAAGCAGATGAATTATTTGCGTCCTGATTCAAAATCACAGGTAACGGTAGAGTATGATGATAACGGTAAACCATTGCGTATTCATACAATTGTAGTTTCCACACAACATGATGATTTTGATGAAGAGCAGAGAATGTTGGCTGCTATCCGGAATGATGTACAAACGATTTTGATTCCCCGGGTTATTTCTGAGTTACCCGAAAGGATACGGCCATTGTTTGATGATCATTATATATTGCATGTTAATCCTACAGGAAAATTTGTGATAGGGGGGCCACATGGTGATACAGGTCTTACCGGCCGTAAAATTATTGTTGATACCTATGGCGGAAAAGGAGCACATGGAGGCGGTGCTTTTTCCGGGAAGGATTCCTCAAAAGTAGACCGTTCGGCTGCATATGCAACCCGTCATATTGCAAAAAATATTGTCGCTGCAGGTATCGCCGATGAGGTTTTGGTACAGGTAGCTTATGCTATTGGGGTCGCTCAGCCGGTCGGATTATATATCAATACTTATGGAACTTCACATGTTCATCTTTCTGACGGGGAAATTGCAAAAAAAATAGAGAAAATATTTGATATGAGACCCTATTCTATTGTGAAACGCTTCGGGCTGAAAAATCCGATATTCCGTGATACAGTAAAATATGGACATTTTGGGAACGAACCATATAAAAAGACTGTAATGGTGGATTATGATGGGTTGAAATCGAAAGAGGTGGAATTTTTTGCATGGGAAAAGTTGGATTATGTAGATACTATCAAGAAAGAGTTTAAATTATAAGAAGGTAGAATCAATAATAAAATATATCATGACCATAAAATCTTATATAGAAGAAAACAAGCAACGAATGATCGATGAGTTGTTTGATGTATTACGTATTCCTTCTGTTAGCGCACAACCCGAGCATGCTCCGGATATGCAAAAGATGGCGGAGCACATTAGAAAAGTGCTTCTGAAAGTAGGTTGTGATAAAGCAGAAGTAATGTCTACCAGCTCAAATCCTGTGGTGGTAGCTGAAAAAATAATTGATAAGAATAAGCCTACTGTTTTGGTGTATGGTCATTATGATGTTCAACCCGTTGAACCTTTGGATCTATGGAAATCACCTCCCTTTGAACCGGAAATTCGCGATGGAAAAATATATGCCCGTGGGGCAGATGACGATAAAGGGCAGTTCATGATGCATGTAAATGCATTTGAATACCTAGTGAATAGCCAGTCATTAGCTTGTAATGTGAAGTTCCTTATAGAAGGAGGAGAAGAGATCGGCTCTCCGGGGTTAAAGGAATTTTGTTCCCAGCATAAGGAATTACTGAAAAGTGATGTAATCCTGATTTCCGACACCAGTATGATTAATGAAGAAATGCCTTCTATTACTGCAGGATTGAGGGGATTATGTTATTTTGAAGTAGAAGTGACAGGTGCCAATCGTGATTTACATTCAGGACTTTACGGTGGGGCCGTAGCCAATCCGATCATTACGTTATCAAAAATGATTGCCCGGTTGATTGATGAAAAAGGTCATATAACCATTCCGGGATTCTATGATGCTGTAGATGTGATCTCTCCGGAAGAGAGGGCTGCTATGGCAAAAGCACCTTTCGACATCGAACAATACAAGAAAAGCATAGGTGTCCAGGAACTTGTCGGAGAAGACGGATATACCACGCTCGAGCGTACCGGAATTCGTCCAAGCCTTGATGTATGTGGTATTTGGGGTGGATACACAGGGGAAGGAAGTAAAACCGTATTGCCTTCAAAAGCTTATGCCAAAATATCCATGCGTTTGGTTCCTCATCAGCGGTCTAAAGAGATCAATCAGTTATTTGAAAAATATTTTATGTCTATTGTTCCGGAAGGTGTTACAGTAAAGGTAACTCCTTTGCATGGTGGTGAGGCGTATGTCTCTCCTGTAACGAGCGATGCCTACCAGGCTGCATCCAAAGCAATGATAGATGTATATGGCATTGAACCGGTTCCTTACCGTAGTGGTGGCAGTATACCTATTGTTTCTGATTTTGAGGAAACTTTGGGCGTAAAATCTATATTGATGGGATTTGGTCTTGAAACAGATGCCATCCATTCACCCAACGAGAATTATCCGCTTACTCAATTTTTCAGGGGAATAGAAAGCATTACCCATTTTTTTAAGTATTTTTCGGAAATGAAAAAATAGTATAAAATAAAGGCAGTTTTGTCATAAGTGGTCGGAAGGAATTCCGATCACTTTTTTTTATTCTCTACGTTTTGAAGCATATTCTTCAAATCAAACAGAAAAAAGAAGATATATATTATATACAGGGTATGGAATAACAGAACATTGCTTAGGGGTTTTAATACTTATCATCCTGATTTTCATTTAAGAAATGGAAATCAAGGTTTTCCTCTATACCCGTGAAAATGCTCTTTAATTAGATATTCGTACAGTTGTTTCAAAGTAATTTCATATTTTTGAGTGTGATTGTTTGTCCATTTAATGGATGGTTTATCAATTAAGTAATATAAAATAATTAATGTTATACTTTCTGAACGTAATCTACTCGATCAATGCGATTTAAGGAGACAATAAATAGCACTGAGTACTTAAATTACGACTCAAATATCAAATGGACCATCTTTTTTTATGAATATTTATAGTATACAACAGGTTAATAAACAAATGTAAAGAGAAATATATGAAAAAATACAAAGTAATTATTTGGGGGTTAGGTAGCGTAGGGCGATATGCGTTAAAAATGATAAATTCCCGGAAAAGCCTAGAACTCGTTGGTGCAATAGATTCAGATCCTAATAAGGTGGGAAAGGATGCAGGTGAAATATTCGGTTTTCCAAAGAACGATGTTATTGTCAGCAATAACTCAGATGAAGTCCTTAAGACCGATGCCGATATGGTACTTTACTATACACCGCAAATCTATGATGTAGGTAATATCTCTCCAACAGGCGTTACTGCAAATGCTAAAGATATATGCAAAGCTTTATCTTCAGGAAAAAATGTATCTACCACTTTGCCCATATATTATTCAGAAAAAACAGCACCGGATTTTTATGAGATGATCAATCAATGTGCCCTGGAGAATAATGTTACTTATGTACAACAAGGTATTTTCCCCGGACTGTTTACGCCGTATTTAACCGTAGTATTTGGAGCGATGTCGGGCAGGATAGACTCCATCCTTGTAAATAGCGGACAGGATGATTCAAATAATACAGCACCCTGGGTACAGGTTTTCGGTTATGGCAAAGATCCCAAAACGTTTAATACAGATGCGCTTAAAGCAAATGTTGCAACTTACTACGGATCTACTGTCATTGAGGTTGCAGATCGCTGTGGCCTTGAATGGGATGATTATGTTGTAGAACACGAAATTATTACTGCTGAGGTTGAGATGAACCCGCCTTGCAATAAGGTTTTGCCCGGCACCATTTCAGCTCATCTTTTTAAAATGAGCTGTTTGAAAGATGGTAAAGCAGTTAGCGCGTTCCATTTTGTACACAAAGTTTGCCATGATATCCAGCCCTATCCACCCCGTGATACCTTTATAGAAATAAATGGTGAACCTAATCTAAGGGTTACCATCGAGGGTATGTTATACAAGGTAGAGCCTTTCTCCACAAGTGCAGCACCAAGCGTAAACCTTATACCTCAAATCGTCGCGGCAGCCCCCGGGTTTAAAAACGCTTTGGAGATTCCTTTGGTCAGCCTGCCAAAATAATATTTTTATATAAATACATCCTTCTAAAGGAATTAAGGAATAAAGGATTTGTCCAAAAAGTTCATATTCAAGCGGAATTGCAAATTCCGCTTAACACTACCAGGCTGTAACACAAGTCATAACGTTCGGATGAATCTGTAATTCATCCGTGATTTGTGACTTTTTGGACAGGCCCTTTGTCGCTTTTATTTTGTATTATTTTCCAGTTGTCTTACAATTTCATCAAATTGCTGTGATTGTTCCGGAGATATTCGGGCTTTGGATTTCCAGTTTTCATTGCCATATACACCCGCCTTTGTGGCATCAAAAGGTTTGAACTTTATTTTCCGTGCAATAGTTTGCTTTCGAAAACGAAAGTCAAAATTATCAGGATCCATAAATAACGGATCAGCGATCACAGAATGTTTGTCCCTGCCTAAATTTTTCCACTGGGAGAAGGACATTCCATGAAATTCAGGGGTGGTTGTCCGGGTATCCCAGTAGCAGTTATGATCAATGTTGACATTTGCTTTAGGCCATCGGTCATTTCCCATGCTCATATACAATAACCCCTGATCGTAATAAACGATATTGTTGGTAAATGAAAGGGACAGATGTTCTTCCACTCTGGTCAGTTGCATTTGGGAACGGTAATTGAATGCGAAAATATTGTTCCTGATTACATTTTCTTTGCCGTAATGTTGATGAAAACCGGCATTTTTACAGGCATATACCAGGTTGTTTTCCATGGTGACCTGATATGAGCCTTCATCGGTATACAGTCCCCACCCGCCATAATTATAAGAATAGATGTGGTGAATTACGTTATGACTGACAGTAGTGCCTTCAGATGCTCCTAATGTATATACGCCGCCCATATCGCTAAGCTCTCCCCACCCGAGATGATGGATATGGTTGTATTCAATTTTATTTCGTTTTGAAGGGCTTGGAGCATAACCCCATACCCATCCTACGGAAATACCGGTATAACGGAAATCGGCAATCTCATTATGAGTAATGTTATTGTCGCTTCCGTGAAAGATGATAACACCTACTGCACAGGGAAAAACATAACCGCCATGATGGATGATGCTATTGTTTACGGTAATATGCCGGGTTAAGATAGATGTGTCCGGGATATGCGTGGTACCTATTTTTACACCTCCTCCGCCAAGATCATATAAATGGCAATGTTCCACACTTGAATTTGAACAATTATTACGAAACCATATGGCATGCAGGCCGGTCTGAGCTATATCACAATTCAGGAATTCAATATCTGATGCATGGTCGATCATTACTGTTGCCTCAATGGGAGCAGCAGCCTGTGCAGGTTCGTTACCATTGACGGGTGTATGGTATCCGGAGTTTTCAAAACAAAGATTTTCAAAACGGATATGTTCCACCGGATGTTCTTTGTTACCCTGTATTTTGAGAAAATGTTCCGTGACCGGATAAATACATTTTATGTTTTCAGGTGTCTCCCCGGGCATAGGAATATAGTATAAATATCCATCATGCTGTAAAAACCATTCTCCCGGAGCATCCAGTGCTTTTTCATAGTTTTCAACTATAAACCGGCTAAGATGGTTGATCTTATTCCAGGGTTTCATCCCTTGTCCGACCATAAACAATGAAGAATCTTTTATATTGAAATGTTCAATGCGCTTCCTCGAATTATCCCAATTATGATAGAAAACTATTAGGGCATCATCCAGATCTTTTTCTGAAAGATCATTCAGGATATTTAAATTGTCGTCGTGAAGTATTACTTTTTGTGAAGCATAAACAGGCGCACGTTGTCCCGAAGTATCCAGAACTGTCTCATCTACTCTTTTAACCTTGTAGAATTCTCCACGATTAGGAGTTTGCGCACGAAACCGGCGTTGGCCGTTTATGTATAATTGTTCAAAATAAAATCCATACATAGCAGTTTCCGGTATAAAAACACGCCATAGATCAGGATGTACCACTTCAAACTTTCCGGTTTCTCTTCCCCCACAAATAACAGGACGAGGATTGGCCCGTGAGGTAAAGACTACCGGAGCCTTAGCTGTTCCTCCATCCTGACCGGAGAGAACAAAAGGTTGATTCAAATAATAGGTACCCTCTAAGAATTCTATAAAAATAGTGTCCGTAAAAGTGTCCTTTAGCCGTAAATCCCTGATTTTATTTTTTGCTCCATCTAAAGAAGCCAGTGGCTGTCCTTTGCTTCCTGATTGGTTATCATCTCCATCAGGAGATACGAATAATCTGATACCCCTGGCAGAAATGTTTTGCCACATCAATACGGTTAATAGAATGCAGTACAATTTTTTGTTCATGTGAATAAAGTTATTTTTGAAGTTTAAAGTTCCGGATTCAAGGTTGCTATAGCAGGAAGTATAAATGATGAATCTTGAATTTTATTACAGGAAAAGAAATAAGCTGAAAGCCATGATCACCATTCCGGAAACCAACCCTAAAATGGAGATATGGTGTTCTCCGTATTTTTCAGCAGTTGGCAAAAGTTCATCCAATGAAATATATACCATAATTCCTGATACTGCAGAAAGTACTAGCCCATTGATTACAGGAGACCAGAACGGCATAAGGAAAAAGAAAGCAATTAAAGCACCCACCGGTTCAGCTAATCCTGACATGAAAGAAAGCCAGAAAGCCCTTTTTTTGCTTCCGGTAGCATGATATATGGGTACAGATACGGCAATTCCTTCCGGAATATTATGGATGGCTATGGCAATCGTAATAGGGATAGCAATTTCCAGGCTTCCCAATGCAGAAGTGAAGGTAGCAATCCCTTCCGGGAAATTATGAATAGCAATAGAAAACGCGACAACAATTCCAGTCCTATGCAGGGATTTATTTTTTATTTTTCCTTTATTTCGCATGTCTTCGATGCTCTGCAATTCATGTGGATTTTCATCTACAGGGATCAGGAAATCGATCAGGGCGATCAATCCGATTCCTGCAAAAAAAGAAAGTATCAGATATAGGGTACCCATTTTTTCACCCACATGTAAGATCAGTTCTTCTTTTGCTGTAGGCATCATTTCCATAAATGAGACGTAGAGCATGACACCTGCAGAAAATCCCAATGAGGCACATAGAAAACGGGTATTTGTGCGTTTGGCCAGTAAGGCAATTAAACTGCCGATGCCCGTTGAAAGTCCTGCGATTAAAGTCAGTGCGAACGCTATGATGACGGCTTGCTGGTCCATATTATTCTGTATTGGTTTTACAAAGTTCGTAAGTTATTCCGATTAATCAAACTTAAAAAGAAAGTATTTTTCAGTAATGCAGGGTCTGTTTAGTAAACCTGTACTTATCAAATTAAAATCCACTTATGTTTTTGTGATAAATAAACTTTCCTTTATTTTTGTATCGTTTCGAATATAGAACAATGTAATCAAGAAGAAATAACGTATTTTAAATATTATGGAAAGTAATAAGATCATTGGAGGAAAAATAAAGAGTATCCGGGAGTCCAGAAACCTTTCATTGGATGAGGTAGCGGAACGTTCAGGGGTGAGAAAGGAACAGATTGAACGAATCGAGAACAATGTTGAGATTCCCTCTCTGGCGCCACTTATCAAAATAGCCCGTGTTCTGGGGGTTCGTCTGGGAACATTTCTTGACGATCAGACAGAACTCGGTCCGGTGATCAGTCGTAAAAAAAATAATAAGGACAATAATACCATACGGTTTACAGATAATGTATCCGTTGTCCGTAAACATATGGAATATCACTCATTATCACAGGATAAGGCAGGCCGTCATATGGAACCTTTCCTGATAGATATTGAACCTGCCAAAGGAGTGGATTTTACACTTTCCACCCATGAAGGGGAAGAATTTATCTATGTACTGGAAGGAGTGATTGAAATCAATTACGGAAAAGATGTTTTCATTCTGGAAGAAGGAGACAGCATCTATTACGATTCAATTGTTGCCCATCACGTACATGCCGGGAATGAAGAGTCGGCAAAGATACTGGGTGTTGTATATACTCCATTTTAAATTGTGAGATATGGAATTACAAGACAAGACGGTAGGACAGTGGCTGGAGTACTGGGCAGAAAAAAAACCAGATAAAGAATACCTCGTCTATTCCGACCGGGATTTACGGTTTACATGGAAAGAATTCAACGAACGGGTGGATAATATGGCCAAAGGGCTGATGTCTATCGGTGTAAAACATGGAACCCATGTCGGTATTTGGGCGACCAATGTTCCCGATTGGCTGACTTTTTTATATGCCGGAGCTAAAATCGGCGCGGTTCTGGTTACAGTCAATACCAATTATAAGCAGAGTGAATTGGAATACTTAATGAAGGATTCGGATATTCATACACTTTGTATTACTGAAGGGGTGTTTGACGGTAATTATATCGATATGGTATATACCATGATGCCGGAATTAAAAGAATCTCAGCGAGGGTATGCAAAGAGTGAACAGTTTCCTTACCTGAAAAATGTGGTATATATTGGTCAGGAAAAATTCAGGGGAATGTATAATACTCCGGAATTGTTGCTTCTTGGAAAAAATGTGGACGATCGTGAGTTACAGGAAGCGAAGGATAAAGTGAAGTACACGGATGTCGTGAATATGCAGTATACCTCGGGAACCACCGGATTTCCGAAGGGAGTAATGCTTACCCATTATAATATTACCAACAACGGATTTTTTACCGGAGAAGGAATGGGTTATACTTCCGATGATAAGCTTTGTTGTTGTGTCCCATTGTTTCATTGTTTCGGTATAACTTTAGCCACTATGGCCATACTGACTCACGGAGGTACACAAGTGATGGTGGAAAAATTCGATCCGCTGGTGGTACTGGCTTCTGTTCATAAGGAAAGATGTACTGCATTGTACGGGGTTCCAACCATGTTTATTGCCGAATTGAATCACCCGATGTTCGATATGTTCGACCTGACCTCGCTCCGTACGGGTATTATGGCAGGATCCTTGTGTCCTGAAGAAGTCATGCGTGCGGTGGTTGAGAAAATGCATATAACATATATCACGAGTGTATACGGCCTGACGGAAAGTTCTCCGGGTATGACCCATACCACACTGGCAGAAAGTTTTGAAGAACGCTGTACGACAGTGGGAAAAGAATATCCTTTTACTGAAGTTAAAGTACTGAATCCTGATACCGGCGAAGAATGTGCGATGGGTGAACCGGGTGAGATCTGCTGTCGTGGTTACCTGTTGATGGAAGGCTATTATAAAAACCCTGAAGCTACCGCTGAAGCCATTGATAAAGACGGATGGTTGCATAGTGGCGACCTGGGGATAAAAGATAACAATGGTAATTACCAGATTACCGGACGTATTAAGGATATGATTATCCGGGGTGGTGAAAATATCTATCCCCGTGAGATAGAGGATTTTCTTTATAAAATGCCGGGTGTTAAGGATGTACAGGTAGTAGGAGTTGCCTCTCCGAAATATGGTGAAGAAGTCGGTGCTTTTATTATTAACCAGGATGGGGTAATGTTGACCGAAGAAGAAGTGAAGGATTATTGCCGGGGGCAAATAGCCCGTCACAAGATACCTAAATACATCTTTTTTATCAACGGTTTTCCATTGACCGGTAGCGGAAAGATACAAAAATACAAGTTGCGGGAAATGGCCCTTGATCTGTTAAAAGAACAAGGCGTAGAAATCGTATAGTATTCTTTTTGATATATAAAAGCCGTGTACAAAAAAAACGTATGCGGCTTTTTGCTTTAGAAGTGTACAAGTAAATTCGGATTTGATGAAACCCATTATGCCGGATATATAAGTTTTATCCATGACTATTTTTCCGGAAAATCCAGAAGAAATGTGTTGATGTTATTATAGGACATCTTCTTCAATATAAATTACTTACCAATACTTCCATTTGGATAAAAATCTGTTTTGTAAAATGTAGATGTCATTTGATATGAACAAATAATTGATTACTGCGTTATAAGAAAAAGAAATTTTGAATATATTTGTGTCCATCAATTCTATGAATTGAAGAAATGCAGAATATGTAGCCGATAAATAAACTTCGTTGTAGCTTGATAGATCAGAGCGTTGCGATTTTAACCTGGAGAGATTATTGATCTAAGTTTTTCCATCAAAAATAGGTATACAAACACTTGACAACCATGAAGTTATTTGTAAGTTCAGGATATGCGCATTTGGAGGAATTTATCAATAAAATTCCTTTATCCGACTATCATCGCGATAAAGTAATCTGTAAAACACGCAATACTGTAGAAAAGGTAACTGCTCCGGACGGAACCCAGTTGGTTGTCAAACGTTATAAGAGGCCGACTATTGCTAATCAGTTCGTATACACATTCCTGAGGTGGAGTAAACCCAAACGTTCATACAAGTTTGCTTGCCGTTTGGCAGAACAAGGGATTGAAACAGCCGAACCTATAGCCTATATCGAGATATTTAAATACGGAATATTCCATACAGGTTACTATATCACTCGTTTTGTAACAGACCAATTAATGTCCGATATAGATAATTTTAGTCTAAGTGAGCGCGAAGTCATATTACATGAATTTGCGCAATATACTGCATATATACACAGTAAGGGTATTAAACACGGTGATTATAATATGGGTAATGTCTTCTTTCGGCGGGAAGGTGACCACTACCATTTCTCCCTGATTGATATTAACCGGATGCAATTCCGTCGCCGGTTATCGAGAAGAACTTGTGGTAAAGAGATCAAATCCCTGTCTACCCGCCGGGATATTGTTACGGTAGCCGAACGGTATGCACTAATCCGTAACTGGAATGTTGATCTCTTCTGCGGCACGATCTTTATGGATCGGGCAATTAATCTTACCCGCCGCTTCAAGAAAATACTTCACTTCGTGATCCGTCCTTTTGTCCGTCCGCAAACTCGTTGAAGAAAATAAACGTAACAAAAATAATAACCGAAGTCCCTATTTTCCATGATGGGTTCATCTTTGTCCCGGGAATTTATGAAAGAAAAGATTCATTAAGATTTAATTGAATGAAACTATCTATAAACCTGGTATGACTTAAGTATGAGTCATATCACTATTCATTTTACCGTGCGGTATTAAATATGATCTGGTCTGATTGGTGCTTTTTCAATAAATAAATTCAAAATCTTTCACTATAAGTTTTGCGTTTTTCTTTCCTTTGAAATGATCACCTCTCCGGCTTGATGCAAACACTACGTTCACATGTGTTATCTGTTCGGTTGCTTCCCCCTGTGTTGCGCCCGGAGGAAACGGATCCGAATTGGAATGCTGCCTTCCGTAAATGAATTCTGTTTCGAGTGTGCGCAGTCCGTTGGCATCAGGTTCGGAGATTCTTATCACTCCTTCTTTTGTTTCATCGTTGTCTGTTATTGCGCTGTACCATGCTACCCCTACAAAGCGACGTTCGCCATCGATCCTGTTTTCGAGTGTGGACATGATGGTGCATGAATCGCCTAACCCCTCGTATTTAAATTTGATCCGGAAAGCAGTAGGGCGGGCTTCGAACGGAACACCCCAGTCGATAAGCGCCTTACCGTCTTTGCTCGTAAACCCCATTAACTGCCCCAGGCTCATATTACGTACAATTCGTCCGGTAAAAAGATTTCCACTGGCAATAATCCCCATTACCCTGCGGGTGGTAAGTTCCGCAGCATAGGAATCGTCATTCAGTTTCAATTTTTTTGTAGGCCAGTTCTTGCTTCCTGAAGCCGAAAAAGCTGGATTTCCGTTATCCCAGATAGTTTGGTCTTCATGACCGACCATTTCTTCGCATTCTACTTTCCCCAAAGTAATGAAACCTGAAATCGTTTCCTGGTGCCAAGTGCCGAAATCACTTCCAGGTAGCTGGTAACCGCCTTTCACCAGCCATTCGTCCGCTCCGACATTGAATTTCACCCATGTTCTCAGATCTACTGTTTCAGGTAAGGTCGATGGTACGTTGTTTTCGGTTTCAATCCGGACTAATTTCGCTTCTTTCAGTGGATATCTATCCTGCAAATATTCGTAAGGGAAAGAAACAAATATTTTCTTTGTTATAATGTCGATAGCTGTCTGTCCTTCCTGTCCCTGAAATTCTATACTATGAACTTCTTCTGCAAAAGCCGGAAAGGAGGAAAGAACACCCAATATGAAAAATAAACTTTTCTGTTTCATATACGTCCGGGTTTTAAACTTTTATACACATTTTCCATCTTCCGCACAGATTTCTCTACCCTGTATTCATTCCCCAACTGTGCATATTTTTTTCCGAAAGTCACTTTTTCTTCCGGATTTTCAATCCAATAATCAATTTTTTTCGCCAGATCATCAGCATCGCCCTGTTTGAACAATGAACGGTTATCCAGGGCAAAGTAAACCGTTGCACTTTTCTTTGAATTCGCAATGATCGGTACCAAGCCACAGCTGAAAGCTTCCATACAGGCAATCGCTTCTATCTCGGCATCCGAAGCATGTACATAAAGGTCGATGGTACGGATCAGTTCTATTAATTGTTCGGTTGTATAAAATTTGAATGAGGGTTTATGAGGTAAATCTTTGCCCATTTTTTCATACTCTTTCAATAAAGGGCCTTGTCCGGCAAAGTATAATTCTATTTTATCGGCATACTTCGATCTTTTGGCTGCTTCAATGATCAAATCCTGCCGTTTTTCCGGCGAAAGTCTTCCAATCATCAGTATGCGGATATGATCATGTGCAATAGGTTCGCGGGGGAAAAAAATTTCATCCACACCATTACTGATCACATGTAAACGGGCTTTGTATTTGTTTGTTTTTAATTCATCAGCAATAAATTGTGTTGGACAATGAATGTCTGCAAACCGTTTGTAGAAATAATGATATAAGAATTTATAGAAAAATTTAGCGGCAAAAGCGCTTTTTCCCAAACCTATATTATAAGTAATATTTTCGGCCTGAATATGAAAAGCTGCCAGGCAAGGAATGCCCATTTTTCGTGCTATTTTTTCTGTTGCCCGGGCGAGAGGAAAGGGTAAATAAAAGTGGACCACATCCACTCCCGTCAAACATTCCCTGATGATTTTCTTATCTGCTTTCGAAAAAATAATTCCTTGTTTCCGGGCTAATTCCGTGGCTACGGGGATATACGTCAATGGCAGGATATATTTGTCCTGACCGGGTTCACCACTTGTCAAAATCCTGACAGTGTGTCCTAATTTCCGCAAATTTTCTACGAAACGACGTGCCGAAGCAGTTGTTCCATTTGTGAGGTCGTCAAACTGATCGACGACAAAGGCTATCACCATACTATCGATAATTTAAGATATTATTATTTCCTATGTTAACTTAAGTACCTGTTTCTATTATGAAAATTTCTGTTTCGATGTAGGTTACTTACTACGCCGAAAGTTAATATAAATAATTAGAATTTTCTAATCATTCATAGGTATAAATAAATGTTGATTGATATTTTTAGTCTGTGAATTTGATGATATCTATATCCTGTTGATGTAATTTGCTGATAATAAATCAGACAAAAGAATGTTCACATGGCAACCAGGTAACCGGAAAATTATATTGTTACCGGATATTTACTTGTAACCACAAAGTACGCAGGATTAGATTCAACGCACTTTTACCATTAATATGGTAGTTATTTATCTGTTCTGCTCTGAAAACATATTACCCGACAACCAGCTATCTATATAATAAAATGATCGGATGATCTCCAATGTCAAATTGTGGGATGCGGCAAATATATAATAATGCCATACATATCTTCTGGAATAATAAATCTATATTTTGATAGATTCTTTACTTGGTATGATACATTTTATCACGTAATGATTTGATGTCATCTGATGTAATGTAGTCATCATAATCCATCATCTTATCAATGATCCCTTTGGGGGTAAGTTCGATGATCCGGTTGCTTACTGTCTGAATAAATTCATGGTCATGACTGGCCATCAACACAATGCCTTTAAAGGTTTTCAGTGTATTGTTGAATGCCTGGATCGACTCAAGATCCAGATGATTGGCCGGTGAATCAAGTACCAGGCAATTAGGATTACGTAACATCATACGGGCAATCATACAACGTTGTTTTTCTCCTCCCGAAAGTACATTGGCTTTTTTTAACACTTCTTCTCCGGAAAACAGCATCTTACCCAGGTATCCTTTTAGGAATGCTTCATGGGTGTCGTCCGAAAACTGTGCAATCCAGTCTACCAGGGTAATATTGGTATTGAAAAAATCAGCGTTGTTCAAAGGCAGATAAGCTTCAGTAATGGTCTGACCCCAGTCGAATGAACCGCTTTGCGGCTCCTGTTCCCTGTTGATGATCTCAAAAAAGGCCGTCATAGCACGCGCGTCACGGGAGAGGAAAACGATCTTGTCATCTTTTTCCACATTGAATGTCACATCTTTAAAAAGGACAGTACCGTCAACTATAGCGCTCAGGTCACGGATTTCAAGTATTTTATTCCCGGTTTCCCTTTCAGGGGTAAAGATAATGCCCGGATAACGTCGTGATGATGGTTCAATATCTTCTATATTGAGCTTTTCAATCATTTTCTTACGACTGGTTGTTTGCTTTGATTTGGCGACATTTGCGCTAAAACGTCGTATAAATTCCTCCAGTTCTTTCTTTTTTTCCTCGGCTTTCTTGTTCTGCTGTTGTTGTTGACGCAGGGCTAACTGACTGGATTCGTACCAGAAGCTATAATTGCCGGCAAACTGTTTGATCTTACCAAAATCAATATCCACCGTATTGGTAGATACGGCATCCAGGAAATGCCTGTCGTGGGAAACGACCAGTACGGTATTCTCAAATTCGGAAAGATAATGTTCCAGCCACATCACCGTTTCTATATCCAGGTCGTTGGTTGGCTCGTCCAGCAAAAGGTTATCGGGCTTGCCAAATAGGGCTTGTGCCAGCAGGATACGTACTTTTTCCTTCCCGCTGAGATCTTTCATTTGTGTATAATGGAATTCCTCTTTTATACCCAGACCACTCAAGAGAGTTGCTGCATCCGCTTCTGCATTCCATCCGTCCAGTTCGGCAAATTCCTCTTCCAGTTCTGATACCCTTATACCATCAGCATCGTTGAAATCCGGCTTGGCATACAGGGCATCCTTTTCTTTCATGATGCTCCACAGAACACTATGTCCCTGCAATACAGTATCCATCACTGAAAAGTCGTCAAAGGCGAAATGGTCCTGCCTCAAAACGGACAATCTCTCCCCCGGACCGAACGTAACGGAACCTGTCGCGGGGTCCAGGTCATTGCTTAATACCTTTAGAAAGGTCGATTTTCCGGCACCGTTGGCACCTATGATGCCATAACAATTGCCTGGAGTGAACTTCATGTTGACATCCTGAAACAGGATCCTTTTACCAAACTGAATACTTAAATTGCTTACTGTAATCATTTACTGAATCTAAAAATAAGGCGGCAAAAGTACTGCCATTTATGGAAAAAGCAAAAGTAATATATGTAGGAAACTGATTTTTGGCTCAATCCGGTCTGTTCATATAAGTGTTTTTCAAAGGAATATATCGGATTCCAATGTCTCAGGTCAAGCTTAAGTTATTCTTATATGCAGATTTTATTTCCGGAAATATACCTGAAAAATCATCGGGCAATTAACACGGAAGAATGTTTCACTAAAGTAAATTTCATCCCGTGATCCACTGTTTGAACTCTTTCATATTCGAACGGCTGACGAAGAGGCGTTCAGGAGTGGATATTATCAGATTCAATGCCAGACGTCCGGCAAACCAGACCGATGCATCTTTTATAGACCTGCGTGAAACAATATACTGCCTGTTGATGCGGAAAAAGATCCGGGGATCTAAATGACGTAAGGTATCTTCCAGCGTCTGGTCAAGCACATGGCTGGAACCGCCGAATGTAACGGTTTTGACAATCTTATTTTCCGTATAGATATAAGCTATCTCTTCTACCGACACAGGTATTAGCTTATCTTTATGAGCTACCAGGAGGGATGATTTATAAACGGAACCTTTACGCAACGTTTCAATCAACGATTTAATCAGCTCGGAATTCTCCGCAGACATATCGCTTTCACGAGATAGCGTCTTTACTTTATTAAGCGCTCTCCTGAGATCATCTTCCCTGATGGGCTTAAGCAGGTAATCCACACTGTTCACACCGAAAGCTTTCAAGGCATATTCGTCATAGGCAGTAGTGAAAATAATGGGACAATTGATGTTTATTTCTTTAAATATTTCGAATGAAGAACCATCTGCCAGGTGGATATCAAGGAAAACAATGTCGGGCATCGGGTGCGCCCTGAACCATTCCACGCTTCCGTCGATAGTCTGCAGTTCTGCAATGACTTCTATATTCGGGTCAGTGGTACTGATCAGTCTTCTGAGGTTGTCAGCCGCTCTTTTTTCGTCTTCAATGATAATTGCGTTCATGGTTTTTTATTTTCGGCTTGTTTTAAAGGTAGTATTACCGTAAAAGTATCATTTGCATTGGTTATTGTTATCTCTTTCCTGGTTTTCAGCCTGAAACGTTCTGCAAGGTTTGAAAGTCCGATACCACCACTAAATTCAGGTACTTTTTTGTGTTGTATGCAATTAGAAATGGTGATGGTATCGTTAGGGGCGGTAGCAATACGAATGGTTAACGGTTTATTGGCAGTGATTACATTATGTTTGATTGCATTTTCAACAAGCGTCTGTATGCTAAGCGGAACAATTTCGTAGCTGAGATAATGCTCATCGATATCGAAATCGAAGATAAGGCTGTCTTCATAACGCAGTTGCATAAGCGTATTATAGCTGCGTGTAAAATTCAGTTCATCTTCCAGCGTTGTCAGCTCTTTATTAGGTATAACATACCTGAAGACGGAAGAGAGTTGATGCAGGTAATCCCTTGCCCTTTCAGGATTTTCCTGGATCAGCGAATCAAGCGTATTGAACGTATTGAACAGAAAATGCGGGTCAAGTTGATTTTTGAGCGCTTCGAACCGCGAACGGGCATTTTCCGCCTTCATGGTTTCATATTCAAGTGCCATTTGCTGTTTCTTCTTCGAAAGGTATACAATTTGTGCAGAAAAAATGACAATTACCGCCAATATCACATCTTTCACCAGCGTGCCAAACTGTGCTTGTGCTTTCCATTCATCAATATCGATCTCTATCATGGAAAGCTGAATCTGGAAAAAGACAAGATTAAAGATCAGCGCTACTGCCAATGTTGCTGCGATGGCTACAAATACCTTTTTACTTTCTTTTATCCGGCTTTCCATGATCTTAAAATTGAGCGCGAAAAGCATAAAAAGATACAGATAGGTGGTGATAAAGCCCAAAACAGGCATCCAGGGTCCGAGTTCCATATCCGGACGATGATGGGGTATTTCTTCGGTCGGGATGAAAGCCGATCTTCCGAAAAATATGAACACCCAGATCATCACAAATAACATCAGGTAAATACCGCCTGCATATGTTGCTGCCGCTTTGTATGATAATTTTTTATTTTTCATGTGGATAAATTTGATTTTCAATGGTCACATGGAATATCCATATTTTATTCATCACGTTAGGTGAACAGTGATGTTCATGGATAATTCATTTGTACGAAATTTATTCGGCAGGCTCACGGGAACGCTGCATTAAATTGATTTTAAAGATCAGAATCCTATTTTAAAGACTATACCGGACTTATAAACCAAATTCTTCATGACGGGAATGTCGCTTTTGATCACGGATATTACATTTTACATATTTTGAACTTCCACAAAAGTAATTGAAACATGCAGCTTTGACAACAGTTGATCCGTTTATTCGAATCTCAGGGCATTGATCGGATCAAGATTGGCTGCCTTACGTGCAGGATACCAGCCGAAGAAGATACCGATAGCCGCGCAGACCACAAAGGATACTGCTGCTGCCGCCGTACTGAATATGAATGGCCAATTGAGCAGTGACGCTGCCGCGAATGAAAGTCCGAGACCCAGTAAGAGCCCTATTACACCTCCGATCAGGCTTAGTATGGTGCTTTCTGCCAGAAACTGCATCAGAATGTTACGGTTTTTCGCGCCGATAGCCATGCGTAATCCTATTTCACGGGTACGTTCCGTTACGGTGACATACATGATATTCATGATCCCTATGCCACCTACCAGAAGCGATATAGCAGCGATAGCGGTCAACAGGATAGTCAGCATACCTGTTACATTATTCATCGTATCGAGCATCTGTTGCTGGGTGAAAACTTCGAAATCGTCATCTGCGCCCGCCTGTATCTTGTGTTGTTCACGAAGGATACCTTGTACATCTTCTGCTGCCTGATGGGCCACTGCTTCCGATTTTGACGAAGCAAGTATCATGTGCAGGTAATTAATGGCAAGGATACGTTTCTGGACAGTGGTGTAGGGGGCTATGACAATATCATCCTGATCCTGGCCCATCATATTTTGTCCTTTGCTCTCGAGTACACCGATCACTTTCAAAGGAATTTTCTTAAAACGGATCACCTTTCCAAGCGGATCCTCTTCGTCAGGGAACAGTTCATTGGCCACTGTTTTTCCAATGATACACACTTTTGCAGCCGTTTCCACATCCCGTTCGGTAATATTCGAACCCGATGCCATTGTATATTTTCTGATTTCCAGAAAGTTGGAATTGGCGCCTTGTATGGTTCCCGGCCAGTTGTTTGCACCATAGACAAGCTGTCCTGCTGCACTGACCGATGGAGATGCCATGGAAATATTCCGTGAACCTTTGAGTATGGCATCCACATCCGATTCTTTCAGTGTTTGTACATTGGCCGAGCCAATATTAACTCCTCCCTGCGTCTGGCTTGCACGGGTAACAAAAATCGTGTTGGTGCCCATTTCGGATATTTCGCCGCCGATGCCTTCCGATGAGCTCTGTCCGATTCCGACCATTGCAATAACCGAGCCGATCCCAATGATGATGCCGAGCATTGTAAGCAATGAGCGGGTTTTGTTTCTTAATAGTGCTTTCCAGGCTACACCGGATAATTTTTTGAAATTCATGTCTTTTTGTTTTATTTGATGGATAAAGTGAGGTTATCACAGAATATTAATAATCTTCGTTGGGTGGTAAGGAATCGATTGCGTCCTGTGCGGAATGGGTATCTACCGCTTCGTCTTTCTGGATATGTCCGTCGCGTAGCATAATGGTACGTCCCGTAAAGGCGGCAATATCCGATTCATGGGTAACGAAAGCAATGGTTTTTCCGTCGGCATTGAGCTTCTGGAAGAGATTCATGATCTCGTACGAAGTACGTGTATCGAGATTTCCAGTGGCTTCATCTGCGAGAATAATTACCGGATCATTTACCAGTGCCCGGGCAATCGCCACACGTTGCTGCTGTCCTCCGGACAACTGATTGGGCATATGATCCATCCTGTCCTGAAGCCCTACCTGCTCAAGGGCATATACAGCGCGGTTACGGCGTTCGCTCGCTGTGATGTCATTATTATATAACAAGGGAAGTTCAACGTTCTCCAGCGCACTGGTACGTGCCAGTAAATTATAGGACTGGAAAACAAATCCTATTTTTCTGTTCCTTATGGTAGATAATTCGTCTTTGGTGAGTTTTCCGACAGTGGTACCGTCAATATAATATTCACCTGAAGTCGGCTTGTCAAGGCATCCGAGAATATTCAACAGTGTTGATTTACCGCTGCCGCTTGTACCCATAATGCTGACAAATTCGCCTTGTTGTATACCGAAACTGATACCTTTGACGGCATGCACCTTTTCATTCCCAACTTCAAATACGCGACGAAGATGATCCACTCTGATTATTTCGTTCATCATGGCTATCATTATTTATTGTTACGTGCTAAGACAGAATTGCCGTTACTTTGTACAGCATCTTTTTTCTTTTCCGTGCTGGCTGAAAGTGCGACTTCTTCACCTGTTGCGAGTCCTGAACGAACAATGGCATGTATTCCGTCATCAATTCCTAATTCAATATTACGAAAGGATGTTATACCGTCTTTTTGTACGATGACCTGTGAACCTGACTTGTTCTGTGCGGGTGTAATTCCATATTTCTGTGTGGTTTCCGGATCCGACGCAAACCGTAATGCTTCAACCGGAACGGAAATACCCTGTTCTTTATCTACTTCCACATAAATATTGGCTGTCATTCCCGGAAACAGTTTTTCACCGGGGTTAGGCGCTTCCACAATCACGGTATAGGTAACCACATTGTTGGTGGTTTTGGGCTGCAGGCGTATCTGACTTACGGTGCCTTTAAATAAATCGTTGTTATAGGCATCCACTGTAAAAGACACTGGTTGTCCAACTTTGACCATACCTATATCTGCTTCGTCAACATCTGCTTCTACCTGCATCTTTGTCAGGTCTTCGGCTATTTTGAACAGGGTGGGTGTACTGAATGCTGCTGCTACTGTCTGTCCCACATTCACTGACCTGTCGAGGACTACACCATCGATGGGTGAATATACGTATGCATAGGAAAGGTTGACTTTTGCCTGGTGGACATTTGCTTTAGCATCGTCCAGTGATGTTTCTGCCTGAACCAGACGATTGACCGCTTCTTCATAGGAAACCTGTGTGGCGGCCTTTGTTTCGTATAACTGTTTGATACGGTCATGATTCTGACGTGCATAATTCAGTTCGCTTTCAGCCCTGGTCTGCGATGCATTGGCCTGGTTCAGTTTTTCCTGCAAGGTGAGCTTATCCAGTTCGGCCAGCAACTGTCCTTTTTCGACATGTGAATTGTAATCGGCATAAATTTTCTCGATCACTCCTGATACCTGGGTTCCTACATCAACCACTTCAACAGGCTGTATGGTTCCTGTGGCCATCACTTTGACTTCAACAGTCGTTTGGTCATTGACTGTTATGGTGTTGAAATATACCTGCTTGTTGCTGCAGGAAGCTAAGGATAAGACAACTACCAGGGCAGATGTGCTCACCCGTTTTACCATATTGGTAATTTTGAAATTGAATTTAGTTTTCATGATTTTTATGATTATTTAAATTTTACATGTTGACAGGTTCTCCAAGATAGACATCCAGCATTTTTCGTTTCAGCAAAAAGCCGTATTTGCTTTGGATATAATCGTTCATGGCGCTGATGTAGTTATTTTGTTGCTGTAACAGCTCAACGGTGGTGATAGATCCCGCGTTATATTTCTGCGTATAGGTTTCAAATGATCTCAGATAAGCTTCTTCCCGGATTTCAGAACTTT
The DNA here is from genome assembly GCA_031275285.1 of Bacteroidales bacterium. NCBI lineage: Bacteria > Pseudomonadati > Bacteroidota > Bacteroidia > Bacteroidales > Bacteroidales bacterium. Next base: position 22,239 of record JAISOY010000165.1, read on the forward strand.
CATATTTACTGATTGATGCCATAACATTACGGTATTCTCCGATAATGGTTTGCTGAAGGTCAAGGGTGGTTTGTTTCTGCGCTAATTCGGCCTGTTCAAGTGCGATACGACTTTGGGTAACATTTGCTTTTGTCTTTCCTTTATTGAATATCGGGATGCTGAGTGTCAGACCAGCCTGTTGGTTAAAGCGATCTGAAAGCTGAGTGCCGTATTGATTGAAATTCTGCTGGTGCCCTGAGCCAATGCTTCCGTTCAGCGATAATGTCGGATAGTATGCCGACCTGGATATTCGTAAACCTGCCTGTGCGATTTCTACATTGTAATTGCTGATTTCGATATCGGGCATTGACGTCATGGCTTGTTCCAATACGGCATCTTCGGCGGGTAGATGTTTGAGCAGATCGATCCGCTCCGTATCAGGATAGATCAATTCCAATGGTATGTCGAGATCCATCGAGAGCAGATTCTTCAGCGACATCAGGCTATTGTCGCGATTGATGGTTGTTTCCAGCACATTGTTGCTGTCGGATGCCAGTTGTGCTTTCAGGAGCAGGAAATCACTTTCCAGTATCTCACCTGCTGCCAAACGGGCTTCCCCCTGCTCAACCTGTGCTTCACTGGCTGTAACAAGGCTGCGTTGATAGTTCAACAGTTCCTCATTGCCAATGGTGGTAAGAAAGGATTGAAGTATATTGATGATAAGCGTGTTATCATACTGGGTGGTTTTCAATCCTGCCTGTTCGTACGATAACCGGTTTTTCTCGATCGTCGCATTGATCTGACCGCCTTGAAAAAGCGTTACATTGGCAGATACACCATAGCTGCCATCCCATGTTGCGGAACGGTTCTGGGTATGGTTTAAGTTTTCACTCAGATTTGCCGATAAATTCGGTAATCTTTCCATTTTGGATTGGTGGTAGGCATTTTCCCTGACCGATTCGTCCAATTCTATGGATTGACGGTTGTAATTGTTGTCTAAAGCATATTCGATACACTCCTCCAATGACATTTTCACCGCTTCTCCCAAAGGTTGTTGGGCTGTTATGGAAAACACCGGTAACAACCCGATCATAAACGATAACAAAATATTTTTCATTTCTTCATTTTTTAAATTTGTTGATGGAACAAAATTATCCTGACTTGGAAGGAGATATCCGGAAAACTAACTCACCGGTTTAATATCAAAGGTGAAATGCAAAAAGAGATGTTGAGTGGTAGAATGTCGATTATAGTAAGTGTGATTTCTTCACGTACATTACATAAATATTATCATCCCATGAAGATGTTTGAGTGCGTAATGTAAAATATTGTGAAATTACCTGATGATATTCAATCTCTGTATATATCAGTTGTTTTTCCGGTTATATGGTTAAAAAAATAACATAAGCTAACGTGAGTTTCGACATAAGCAATGTTCATCGAAATACTATAAGTGATTGATTTTTGATTCTTTTTGACGCCGCAAAAAGAATCAAAAACGGCTTGACGCTAAGAACTCGCTCCGCCTGACGGCTTTGCTCAAACAGCTTAGCGCCAATAAGGAGCCTGCGGCAATTATTTACTGGCAAAATTGCCCGACCATATTGTGCACATATAGTGATATTGTGCTTATTTTGTGTTAATTAACCTTTGTCTTTAGGTCGAACTCAGGTTAAGTTACCTATGATTAGAGATTGAAGTTATAGGAAAATAAATATTAGTTTTCTTGCCAGACATGATCTATTCGTCAGGAGCATCGAATTACGAAAATCGAATGTATTAAAGATTACCTGATCTTATGTAAGCCTTCACAACTGACATAATGCTTTTTAATGCCCAGTTCTTCCATTAACTCACGTATCTCTACCGTTTCAAATTCATGGGTATTGAATCCTTTTCCAATATCGTTGTTATATACCCATGATGGGGTGGGCCAAAGGCAGGCGTTAAATTTAATGGTCCGGTAAAAATCCTTGCTAACACCCTTTTGTCCGTGATGTGACACCTGCAGATAATCGCAGTCCAGATCGTCCCTGTATGGGCTTTTCAGTAACAAATCACCCGCTTCAATGCCAAGGTCAGCAAGGAAAAGTATGGTTTTGCTTTTGCCTGTTACTTTTATCGCCATGCTGGAATTGTTGTAGGTATTGTTTTTAATGGTTTCATTGGTAACAGTAAGTATCTTGAAAAGCACACCGTCGATATTGATTTCTTGTCCGGGATCCTGAATATTGACGAGTGGAATACCGGAAGATTTCAAATGATCATAAAAAAGATAGGCTGCTTCGGAATACATGGGTTCGGTATCCAGATACGAAGGAGAAAATTCGGAATAGTAAATTTTCTTTATGGAAATACCTTGCGGGGACCGGAGGATTTCAGTGAGCGCTCCTACATGATCAAAGTGTGGATGGCTCACAAACCATGCTTCTATTTCATTTCCAAGAGCTGCCAAAAAACCACGCAGATATAACGCCTCTTCTTTTACACCACCATCCATTACTACTACTTTTCCATTATCGGTAAGGAATACATAAGAATTTCCAATAGTATTGATTTGAGAGGGCAATTGCCAGAGTGTAAAATCATTTTTTGAAGAACATGAAAAGCCAACGATGGCGATGATAGTGAAAAGAAAAGGTTTGAGATGCCTCATGATGATTTATTTACTTTTTAAATACAGGGATCGGGTGAGTATCAAAGATACGTAAAAAATTATTTCATATAATCAGTATTTGGTTTTTCAAAAAGATATTTATATTTATGCTTTAATTTATCTTTTAAAGGGAAAAACAAATGAAGCCGATCCTATCATTTTTTATTGTATCTCTATTTTTAGTATCATTCGTATCAGCCCAACAAGCCGATGATAGAAGTTATATTGTAAAAGTAGGGGATACGCCTCCGGATTTCACCATGGTGTTAACCAACGGTAAAAAAGTACGTTTGTCAGAAACTAAAGGGAAGGTGGTCATGTTGCAATTTACGGCAAGCTGGTGTGGTGTATGCCGTAAAGAAATGCCTTATATTGAACGGGATATCTGGCAGAAGCATAAGAATAACCCGGACTTTGTCTTGTGGGGAATAGACAGGGATGAACCGCTGGAGACCGTATTGAAATTTGCAGAAACGACAAAAATTACCTATCCGTTAGGACTGGATCCCAAAGCAGATATTTTTGCTTTATATGCAGAACGAAAGTCCGGCATTACCCGGAATGTGATCATAGGTAAAGATGGGAAGATAGCCATGCTTACCCGTTTATTCGATGAAAAAGAATTCAAAGAAATGACCGAATTGATCGAACGGTTGCTAAAAAAATGATCAGGTTGGTTTTAACCTCAGATATCGAACCCGAATAAGGAAATAGATTGATTGTCCCGGCCCTGACTGGAGACTGTTTTCTTTCGGTGTATGATCTCTACCGCTATTGGGGCTTTGCTTTGACCGAGCGGATCATTGTAATTATGGTTAAGTCCGTGTCTTACCAGTATAGATGCAAGGTCATCGCGGGAAAGACACACTTCTTTACTCCAGTTCTTATCTTTTATAGATACGGCAACCAATCCGTTCGTATCCTTATAGATGATCGATACATCATAAGGTTTATAAGCATTTACGGATACTTTATAAGTAACGCAGAACGGCTCTTTTTTCGAACAGGAAAAAAGAAATAAAGGCAACACAAAAAGAATTAATTTTTTACACATAAGTTTTCAGTATTAAATTATGAAATAAGTTGGAATACCCGGAAAGCATACGGGATATATTACAGATGACTCATTGATATTTGATTTCGTTGACCAATTCCTTTCCTTCTTTAAAATCTTTTATATTTTGAAGCGTTGTTAACGCAATATTGTATAACGCTTCTTTAGTGAAAAATCCCTGATGTGAGGTAACGATTACATTATTAAAAGAAAGCAGGCGTGCCAGTGTATCATCATCAATGATCTGGTCAGATACATCCTCATAAAAATATTCTCCTTCTTCTTCATATACATCCAATCCTGCAGCTCCGATTTTTTTTCCTTTCAATCCGTCGATCAATGCATTAGTGTGGATCAATTGTCCACGTCCGGTGTTGATGATCATTACATTGTCTTTCATTTTGGCAATGGACGCTTCATTGATCATATACCGGGTTTCATCGGTCAATGGGACATGCAGCGAGATAATATCGGAATGGCGGTATAGTTCGTCTAAGGGTACATAGCTGATTTGTTCCTCTTCAGCATATTTTTTATCCGGAAATATATCATAAGCAAGGATTTTCATTCCGAATCCTTTCAATATACGGATCAAAACGCGGGCAATCGTACCGGTTCCGATAATTCCGACAGTTTTTCCATGCATGTCGAATCCGATAAGGCCATGAAGGGAAAAATTACCGTCCCTTGTTCTCCATGAAGCCCTGTGTATTTTTCGATTGAGCGACATCATTAAAGCTACTGCATGCTCTGCCACTGCATAAGGGGAATAGGCAGGAACCCTTACCACCCGCATTTTTCCCTGGGCGGCTTTGAGGTCCACATTATTGAATCCGGCATTACGCAGGGCCAATAGTTTAACCCCCTGATCATATAAAGCATTGATAACAGGCTCATCAGCAATGTCGTTTACAAAAAAACAAATGATTTCAGCACCCTGGACCAAAACGATATTATCTATGTTCAGGTGGCTCTTATGATAATGGATATTGAAACCAAACCCTGGATTGACCATGTCGAAACTTTCACGGTCATAGGGCTTGGTTCCAAAAAAAACGATTTCATCTTTTTTCTTCATGATCTACTTCTGTCAGGCGATGGTAATTTTTTCATTAAGATATACATCCTGAATAGCATGGAGCAATTCCACACCTTCATTCATCGGCTTTTGGAAAGCTTTTCTCCCGCTGATCAATCCCATACCTCCTGCCCGTTTATTCACAACGGCAGTGATTACCGCATCGCGCAGATCAGATTTTCCGGTTGATTCACCGCCGGAATTGATTAACCCGACACGTCCCATATATCCGTTGGCTACCTGATAACGACACATATCAATCGGGTGCGGTGAACTTAGTTTCTTGTACATCCGTTGATCAACCTTACCAAAGTGAAGCGCTTCAAAACCTCCGTTCAGGGTGGGTAGTTTTTGCTTTACGATATCGGCTTTGATGGTAGCGCCTAAATGATTGGCCTGTGCTGTCATATCCGTAGATGTATGGTAATCGGTGCCCTCTTTTTTGAATCCATTGTTGCGTAAATAACACCACAGGATAGTGGCCATTCCCAATTCATGGGCATAATCAAATGCTTCCGCTATTTCAACGATCTGCCTACGGCTTTCTTCCGAACCGAAATAAATGGTGGCACCTACAGCAACGGCTCCCATTTCCCAGGCACTTTTTACAGTACCGAATAAAATCTGGTCGTAGCTGTTAGGGTAGGTCAAAAGTTCATTGTGGTTAATTTTCACAATAAACGGAATCTGATGTGCATATCTGCGTGCGACCGCGCCAAGGACACCAAATGTAGAAGCTACAGCATTACATCCGCCTTCAATGGCTAGTTTTACAATATTTTCAGGATCGAAATATAACGGATTGGGTGCAAAAGAAGCTCCGGCCGTATGTTCAATGCCTTGATCTACAGGAAGAATGGAAACATAACCCGTATCGGACAAACGTCCATGACCGAGTAGTGCCTGCAAACTGTTTAATGTACGGTTATTCCGGTCGCTCGGACACCACACATCCTTAATGATATTGGGAGAAGGTAAATGCAACAAGGACTGATCAATCGTTTTACATGTATGGGCAAGGTAGTATTCCTGTTTATCACCCAGTAGGTCGATAACTTTTGTTGAGCTCATGATCGAATGAATTAGTTTTGTATGACAATTGTATTTGATGGTAATGATGATAGTTTCGGTCTAAATCGAAAGAATCTGTTATCACTCTACAAAAGTAGGCTTTATTTATGAGATATTTGCTGTATCCGGTGGACTTTTTTCTCAAAAAATGTTAAGAAAATAAGCCTGGTCATTCAATTATCATACTTCGTATCAATTCATATTTTGTTCACCTGCGGATAAGTTGTATATTTAATGCATCATTAATCGATTAATAACTATATTCATTCATCTGATTATCAACTATGAAAAGATTTATTGTGGTATTTGTCCTGATGGCAGGGGTTACATCTGTGATTTGGTCCCAGAGGGGACAGGTTTTTGAAACACGCACGGTAAAAAGTACGATCCTTAAAGCAGACCGTAAATATTCGATCTATTTGCCTGCCGGATATGATCAGACAGACCTGAGTTATCCGGTATTGTATTTATTGCACGGAAGCGGTGATGATCACACCGGATGGGTTCAGTTCGGACAGGTGCAACATATTGCTGACAAAGCAATTGAAGAGGGGAAAGCTGCTCCCATGATCATTGTGATGCCTGATGCCAATACCGGAACAAAGGGATATTTTAACGTTATTGACGGTTCTTTCAATTATGAAGATTTCTTTTTTAAGGAGTTGATCCCTCATATCGAGAAAACCTACAGGGTTCGAACTGAAAGGCGTTACCGTGCAGTTTCCGGACTTTCGATGGGAGGGGGAGGAACTATTTTTTATGCCCTTCACCAGCCGGATATGTTTGCAGCTGCCGCTCCTTTGAGTGCAGCAACGGGTAACTGGGATTTTGAACAGTTCAAATCAAGGTACAATAATCAGGGAAATCTGACAGAACAACAGATGCAGGATTATTACAACCGGCATAGTATTGAAAATATCCTGAAAAATGCCGGACAGGAGGAGCTTAAGAAGATAAAAAGTGTCCGTTGGTACATCAGTTGTGGTGATGACGATTTTCTGTACGAAGGCAACAGCAGAATGCACATTTTATTTCGTAAAAGCGAGGTATTCCACGAATACAGGGTAAAAGACGGCGGTCATACATGGACATACTGGCGGAATGAGTTGCCAATTGTAATGGAGTTCGTATCCAAATCCTTTACACAATTTTAGCAATAGGACCGGGGAAGTTTATCTGAAACAATATGTTACTCACAGGAATTGCGGTTTTACTGAGGATCTTAACCAATCCGTTGGCGAATGTCTTCCAGAAGCAACTGACCAACCGCGATCATCATCCGCTTTTTATAAACTTTCTCACATTTTTCATATTAAGTGTTGTTTGTATCCCACTTGCTATTCATGTCGGATGGTTTTCATTTTCCTACGACTTCTGGTTGTATTGTTTGTTGATGGGGCTGATGGGATCCATTGGCAATGGGTTTCTCATTAAGGCACTTCAATCAGGGGATTTGTCTGTATTGGGGCCCGTCAATTCCTATAAATCGGTGGTAGGGATCATTGTCGGTTTTTTCCTTCTTGGTGAAGTGCCCGGTTGGTGGGGTGTATTGGGAATAGTACTAATTATCTGGGGCAGTTATTTTGTATTGGACACTACGAAAGAACGTTTTTCCTTCAGGCTTTTGAAAAGGAAAGATATTCAATACCGGATATGGGCCATGCTACTCACTGCAATTGAAGCTGTATTTATCAAAAAGATCATCCTGTTGTCTTCCACTACGGTTTCATTCATTGTATGGTGTTGGTTTGGAGCTGCTTTTTCATTCTTATTGCTGTTTGTCAATCACGTAAAGTTGAAAGACGGTTTAAAACGTCTGAAAAAGAAGGTGATCCCTCTGTACCTGTATCTGGTGCTTTGTATAGGTGTAATGCAATATACCACTAACTATGTTTTCAACCATATGGAAGTGGGGTATGGGCTGGCTCTTTTCCAGCTTTCTACCATTGTAAGCATATTCCTTGGTTATCATGTTTTTAAAGAACAGGACATTGTGAAAAAACTGATAGGATCTGTGATTATGGTAGCAGGATCGATAATTATTATTCTCTTAAAATAGACATTTAGCAAAAACGTAGCTAGCAGACAAACTGATATATCAATAACTCCTTCGTTTCAGGGCTATCCTTCATCTAACTAAGTAATGATCATGAAAACAGTAAATGCAAAGCGATAGAATAAAAGTGTTAGGAGTATCTGAATTTGTTTTCTATTTGTTTCAAAATAATTTACTAAGAAAAAATGCCGTCATAAAGCCGACCACAGTAACTAATGCAATGATCCGTCCGCCATATCTGAAGGCTTCTGGAATCATTGTATCACAAAGCATGGCCAATATCGCGCCCGATGCGAATGCCATTATAGCCGCATGAAAAGATTCAGGGGCATTACCTAGAAAAAAATAACCGAAAACTGATGCCAGGATAGTAATAATGAGTGTTGTGATCCATAAGGCTATTATTTTTTTATTGGGCATGCCAGCCATTTTCATCCCTAAAGTTCCCGATATTCCTTCAGGCAGATTGCTCAAAAAAACAGCTATAATAAAAACGATTCCTGTTGTACCACCTGCAGCAACTGATGCCCCAACAACAAAAGACTCAGGGATCCCATCAAGGAATGTACCTAATAAGATCGCTGTACCTGAGTTATTTTCCATTCCGTTCTTTTTCTCTTGTTCCGAGATACCATGGACGTGTTTTCGCCAATGCCCGCCTTTAGAATCGACCAGGTAATCGCCACCAACAAATACAATGGCTCCTGCCAGGAAACTTAATCCGACAACAACAGCACTGTGGGATTTTTCAAAAGCTTCAACCATTAAATCTATTGATAGGGCTGATATTAAAACTCCTGCGCCAAAAGCCATTATAAGAGCGGTTGTTTTGTTTCCTATCTTCACAAAAAGTCCGAAAATTGCTCCTATAAGTATTGCTGAACCTGAAATAAATCCCCAGAATGCTGCTTCAAACATAAGTATGTAAATTTTGAATAATGTAATAAAAAACAAAATTAACTAATTGTTTGTAAATGAAAAGGAAAAAGGTAAATTCCTTTATTTTTGAAAATGAGGGCGTATGATGAGATCTATCTTTTATTCTAGTTTGTTCAATTCCTTCAATTCTTTAGTTGTATCAACCAATGTGTGAATATGGTTTGAAGACCAGTGGAAAATAAAACAATCTATCGCAATACCAACAGGGATTAGCAAAAGCATCAATACCTTGGCAAAATGGGATAAAGGATAAGCAAAGAGTAAACTCACTACCAAAATAAAAACTAACACATAACATATCAAATATGACCAAACAGTAAGTTTCTTATAGGATGATACCTGTCTATACAATATAGGCACAGATTCATCTAATTTCATTTTTGTAAGTTTTAGATAAGAAATAATATTCAGAGTGCTGGCAACCAGTAATAAGATTACAACTTGAATACTTATTAATGGCGCTCCATGAATTACAAAAACACTATAGTATATCATTCCTACTGCAAATAAGAGGAGAAAGATAGAAGTGGACTTATCTGCAGCGACCAATCTCTGCCATGTTGTTCTACGTCGGCTCTTCAAAATATAGGCAAGTGTTTCTTTATTAGCTAATGTACTTGCCGACATTTTTTCGTTTAACTCTTTCCAAGCTAATTTCATTTCATCTTGTTCCATAACTAATGTATTAAATATTTGACATTTGTTTTAACTTTTCCTTCACTCTGCATAAACGAACCGATACGTTTGACTTAGATAATTGTAAGATTGAGGCTATCTCTTCATAGCTTTTTTCGTCCAGCCATAATAAAATGAGTGCACGATCCATTTTGTTAAGTTTTTTTATAAGGGTATATAATTCCTGAAGTTGGTTACTATCTTTATCTTCATAAACATTCAAACCCGTTTCTATTGGCACCAATTGCATTTTACCTCTTTTTCTTAAATCACTGATACAGGTATTTAAGCAAATACGGTAAATCCACGTGGATACTTTACATTCTGATCTATAGTTTGGGTATGCCAACCATAGATTCATCAATGACTCCTGAAAAAGATCATTCAGATCCTCTTTGTTGCTAGCATACATCAAGCACACTTTGTAAATTATCGATTGATATGGATCTATCAGTTCTATAAATTCAGTTTCTCTTTTCATTTATTGCATTTGCTTTTTTGTAATTAGTCGCAAAACTTATAGAAAAACTACATCAAAGTGAATAATTATTGTGTCCCACGGAATACAAGTCAGTTTTTTATGTAATTATGGGAATTCCGAAACATCTCGCTGACCCTAAAAACAAAGATACGACTACTCATCCAGTTCTAAAAAAGAGAAATAAATAATGTGGATAAGTTTTCTGTGTTGGAATATAATCGTAACTTTCTATTTGAAAGAATTATTTGATAGTATTGCACCGCAAAACACTGAAATACCAATGGTTACTAATTTGTTACCTCTATTTTTCAATCGGTTAAGTCAAGCCGATCAAAATCTAAAATACAATACGACTGATTTTTATCAAACAAAAAATCAGCCGTATTGTACAATATTGTTTTTTTAGCTCTATAAAATGAAGAATCTAGGGTTTCACTAATCCGGCTTCTACAAAAGTGCTTTTTCGCCTACTTGAATAAGCTGTAAAGAAACCGGCTACCGGAGTCATATCGGATGGTGTCATTCGTTGTATGTTCGTACCGACATTAGCAGGAGGACCACTGAAAAGCGGGATGGAAGCCCCGACTTCGGACTGGGCTTTATAGATATGGTCATAAAATTCCTTAGTGATCACATCCATTCGTAATGTAATTTTATTGCCTGTTAAGAGGTCGTCTTTTTCATCATCAAAGAAAAAATAACAGGTTAATCCCTCAACTTCTTTATCTCTGTTGATATACTCGTCGGAAATAGTATAGAATTTATACAATGTGTCCATCAGGCTTTTATTTTCATTGTATACATTATACTTATAATAATTGGCAGATGTTCCGATTTTGGCGCTGAATGCTAATTCAATGGCTTTGGAAAAAGCGGTGGATGGACGAAGAACAACAGTATCCAATATGATAGATGCTGGTAAATAGGAGGTAGCGCCATAAACCTGTCCTTCAACAGAAACGCTCAATGAATATGTTTTCCCTTCAATTCCGTATACATCAGGAGTTGTCAGATAAAGACCCGGTTCGTCATCACTTTCGGACAGGATATAGGTTTTATCATCATCACTGATGGATACTTCTGCATTCCTGATTCCTTCGGGTTTGGTGGTGGCAAAGAAACCGTTTGACCGGGTGATTTTGATGGAATGTTGCATGGTATCAGTCGTGATATAACCATAAATGACCAGATAGGGGGTTGAAGCTTCCGTGTCGATATCAATTCGGGCGGTACACGAATAAGTCATTGTTATGATAATGAAGAAATAAAAAATAGAACGATACATAATATGAATATTTTGCTGGTTTAAAATGTGAAATTCCAGGTAACGGAAGGGACAATAGAAAATAGATAAAGCATTTCCGCATAAGTTACATCCGGTTTTTCTTTTTCCTGTTTAAAATAAATGGTCCATGGGTTTTTCCGGGCATAAGCGTTATATATGGAAAAATTCAGCTCGTTTTTTAAACGGCTCCCGGGTTTGGACAGATTCCATGTGACGGATAAATCCAGACGGTGATAGTCGGGATAACGATATTCATTACGACCGGAATAAATCGGGACGTATTGGTTTTCCATTTCGTATCTTCCGGTCGGAAAGGTTACAGGATTTCCGGTAGCATATACCCAGTTACCTGAAATAGTCCATTTATGAGACAATTCATAGGTGGCAACTAGAGATATATTATGCGGCTTGTCATAGGGAGAACGGTACCATTCCCCGTTATTGATCTCATCGATTTTTCTTTTGCTGTGGGACCATGTGTAGCTGATCCATCCGCTGAGCTTACCTGAGTTTTTACGAAGCATGAATTCCGTCCCATAAGCGTATCCTTTACCGAACCGTACTTCTTGTTCCAGGTCTTCATTGGCCATTAATTCGGCATGATCTTTAAAATCAACTACATTTTTCATGTTTTTGTAGTACAGTTCGACAGAAGCCTCCCATGCATTATCGGAAAAATTCCGGAAGTACCCCAAAGCGTATTGGTCGCACAGTTGGGGTTTAATATTCGGGGAAGCCTGGAACCAGACATCCAGGGGTGAACCTGCGGTAGAATTTGATGCGAGTTGAATATACTGTACAGTCCTTGCATAACTTGCTTTCAGTGAGTATTTTTCATTGAATTGATATAGCATCCCCACGCGTGGCTCCAGCTGGTTTTGATGATGGTAGATTTTCCTTTTTTCAATTGTTTTGATCTCAGTTACCTGATAATCATCCAGATATTTGATCTCTTCACCGTTGCTGATGTTCTGGAACAATCCCCAGCGAAGCCCGTATTTCAGGGTAAGGTGATCTCCGATACTGCTCTCGCTGGCGATATAAATGGCATGCTCTGCTGCAAATTCTTTTGGGAAAAGTACTTTTTGAAGTATGGAATTGTCGCTTTTTCCACCACCTTCGCCAAGACTGAACCTGTGAAAAACAAAATTATACCCGAATTTTAGATGATGTTTGGGGTTAAGATGATAGGATAGATCTGCTTTAAAACCGTAATCCTGCATTTGTGATTTCCAATATTCATCGATCGTCGAACCGAAATTGGTATCCATGTAATAATCATAAAAACTACCTATCAATGAGAAGTTAGAGAATAATTTCGGAGAAAAGGTATGGTTCCAGCGGAAAGTAAGCGTTTTGTTCCCGAACTCTATTCCGGCCAGGCCTGCTGCCGAAAGTACATCCTTACCGAAATAACCGGCCAGGAAAATCCGGTTATTGTCATTGATCCGGTAATTCAACTTGGCATTCATATCATAGAAATAAAGTTTGGTTTTCCGCAGGTCCTTGTCGGTAGACATTTTCAGAAAAAGATCGGCATAAGTCCTGCGCCCGGATAAGAGAAAGGTCAATTGATCATTGCCTATCGGTCCTTCCAGAGTGAGACGGCTGGAAATAAGCCCGATACCTCCTGTACCTGAAAAACGCTGATTATTACCGTTCCTCGAACGAATATCCATAACGGAAGACAATCGTCCTCCGAATGTTGCCGGGATATCACCCTTATAAAGTTTTACATCGCTGACAGCATCATTATTGAAAACAGAGAAGAATCCCATCAGGTGTGACGCGTTATATACCGTTGCTTCATCCAGTAAAATCAGGTTCTGGTCGTGTCCGCCTCCCCTGACGCTAAATCCGGAGGATCCTTCAGCAGTGGATTGTACACCCGGAAGTAATTGTACGGCTTTGATCACATCTACTTCTCCCATCAGGGCCGGAATACTCTTGATGGTTTTTGAAGAAAGCCTTTCCACACTCATTTCAGGTTTGGATACATTGATATTCTTAGCTTCGGCAGAAATGATCACTTCTTCCAGCTCGGTTTCATTGATATCTAATGAAATATTCATTTTCAGATCGCCGGATAATTGTAATGGTATATCTTTATAGGTGTATCCTACAAAAGAATACCTCAATGTGTATTTGCCTTCCGGGAGGCTGATAGAATAAAACCCATATGCATTGGTTACTGCTCCTGTTGATGTACCCGGAATAGAGACGGTGGCACCGATCAGGTCTTCACCATTACTGCCATCGGTAATACTTCCGCTAACAGTATATTTTTTTTGTGCATGTACGTTAATGGTTAAAAATAACCCTAAAAAAATGAATTGACAGATATTACTCAAAGACATTAAGCACCCAGTGCTATTTGTTGTTTTCTTAAATCGCATTGATCAAATAGATTACGGTTATTAAATATGACATTAAATTTATTGGTATATTGGTTTTGTTTATTTCAGCATTATTTACTTACTAATGATGCAGTATCTGATTTTGGTGGCAGTAGATATCTGTTTTTATTTTTTATTCGTAAAAGTACGGATAAATAAGCACTCAATACTATTTGTTGTTTTCTTAAGTTGCATTGATAAAGTGGATTACGTTCATAAATCATCACATTAATTGTTTTATTATTACTAAATAGAGTGCTCAGAACAACAAAATATGATGACTGTGAAAGCAGATAACCATCCAATTTCTTATTACTAATGCGAATCAAGGGTTGAATAAAGGAGGTCTGAAAGACTTCAATGTGAATAACCACGGGTGTAACCCATGGAAAAAATGGACAATATGTTATGGTGTCCCCGAAGGGGGCGAATATCATACTAACACCGTTTGCCCCCTTCGGGGACACAAAAGAAGGTGATCTTCCAGCCACGGGTGTAACCCGTGGTTATTCATATTCAATCCCTTCGGGATATCCGATAAAATCGCAACATTCATTTCAACCCCTGATTCACATTACTAATAAATTTAAGATTTTTTATTTTTCTGATAATTAGGGTTTTATCTTTTCAATGCAATTGTTGGAAAAAAATCCTGTCTAAATGATATTACCTGATGCAGCAAAATGAAAAAAACATCGTCTTATAGTCATAACCTTAATTAATTAAATGATGAAAAAATTATTCGTTATTTTTTGTTTTACTGTTTGCTCTGTTATGATATATGGTCAGGACTTTCTGTCTGAAACTCGGAGAATAGAAGAGGCCATGCAAAAAGTTTTTAAAGATAAAGATTACAAACAGGGAGAAGCTCTCTTATATGAAGCGATCGATCTTTATTCCGGATTATCAGAGAACGATCAACAGAAATATCAGTGGGTACAAGCTGGAAATTATTATAATCTGGCATGCATTTATTCATTGACGAAGAATAAGAAGAAAGCGATGGAGAATTTTGAGAAAGCTGTGAAACATGGATATACTAATTATTCCCATATTAAATCGGATACAGATCTGGATTATATCCGCAAAGAAAAAAGATTTGTCCAACTGATGGATGAGATCCGTGTATTGGGTGATTATCCATACATTTTACAACAGGCAGGAGGTTATCAGGAAGAGGATGCCTCGGATTACCCTGCTTTTGAATATGAAGATATCAGGAATAAACGTATCCGGGATGTGAAAACATATTTCAAACTCGACTCGGTAGCCGGGCAGGGTGATGAAATTTCTAAGATCATTAACATTCTGAATTGGGTGCATAATGCCGTAAAGCATGATGGAAGCCACTGGCCCACCTGTGAAATTGATGCCATAGATATCTATAATTATTCGAAAGCCAATAATGGAAGAGGTGTGAATTGCAGGGCTTTAGCCATTATGTTGAACGAATGTTATTTGTCGATGGGGTTTAAATCCCGGTTTATCACCTGTTTGCCTAAGGATGTAAATGATCCGGATTGTCATGTCATTAACAGTGTATATTCCACCACATTGAGAAAATGGATATGGATGGATCCTTCATTCAATGCTTATCTGAAAGATGAGAATGATAATTTGTTGAGCATAGCTGAAGTACGTGACCGGATAATTAAGGAACAGCCGGTTATCCTTAACGAAGATGCCAACAGGAACGGTAATCCACAGAATAAGGAATGGTATATAGATTATTATATGGCGAAAAACCTCTATTGGTTTCAATGTCCGGCAAGGAGCTTCTTTAACATAGAAACCAATTACCGGAATACCAATGAAAAGTATATATCACTGTTACCGTTAGGGTACGAACGAAAGCATTGGGGGAATAATCTGGTTACTCATGACCCCGGTTATTTCTGGCAGAGACCCGATGTTCCTGTAGAGGCTTCTGCTATGCTCACGCCAGAAGAAATGAAAAAAGATATTGACTTTTTTTTCAATATCATAGGAAAGGTACATGCAAACATATACGCTTTTGTGACAAAAGAAACCATGGATGAAAGAAAAAAACAGCTATATGAACTATGTTCAAAACCAATGAAAGCTATTGATTTCAATATGCATATGTGTCGGTTGAATGATATGTTTGACGGGAATACTTCAGTCACATTTATTTATAACCAGGAATTGAACAGTTATGATGGATTTTTTCCGTTACCTGTACATATTACCGGGGGAAAGATCTATTTATTGGATGAGAATGGAACCAACAAAGGACGTATATTATCCATCAATCAGGTACAATCATCGGATATATATAATAAGATTATTAATATCAATGAAATAAAAGCGACAAGTGAATTAAGGAGATCTCCCCAATTTTCGCGGTTATTATTTATCCAGACTGATATCCGACCTCCTTATTCGGTAGTTACAGAAAATGGTACCACTGTATTGGAAGGAGTTTCCATGAAAGATGTAAAAAAGATGCCTTCAGGATTTGATAGGCAATCTCATCTTACCTTCCGGATATATCCTGAAAAGTCAATAGCCATCATTGACTACAACAGCTGCTCTTTTGGACGCGATGAGGCTATGAAAAATCAGATGAATACTTGGTTCGACAGACGATTCAAGGAAATTGCTGATAAGAAAATAAAGACGCTTTTTATAGATATCAGCCGTAATGGGGGAGGAAACTCGGCCAATAACGATTATATATTCGAACGGATCAAACATGACGATACCATTCGTTTAACTTATGTGGTGCAAAAGCAGTATGATCCATATGCAGAAGATGGGAAAAAAGAATTGGGATACATGAGAAGCGATACTTTCACCAATATTACTTTACCTAATCGAACCGGTTTTGATGGGGATATTTACCTGATCCAGGGATATGGAAGTTATTCTGCAGCTATTGGTGTTGCTGAATGGATGAAGGAATCAGGTAATGCGAAAAGCATAGGAGAACAGACCGGTCAGGCTACGGCCGTATATATCGATATGACCGGATTTAAATTACCAAAATCGCAGATCTATTTTGGTTGCGCCTTTAAATACTGGAAAGCTTTACCCGATGGGAGGGAAGACCAGGGAGTGTTACCTGATGTACCGGTGAAACTGGATTATAGTAAATCGAAATACGAACTGAATGATCTGTTGTCTTTCCTGCATCAGATTGATCCTACGCTTTCGGATGGTCCTGAGAAATTTCCTCAGGGAACCAAAGTAATGGTTAAAAATGCTACTGCCAGTGCCTATCAACCCAATGAAGATATCAACAAAGCATTGGACGGGAATTTTTCAACAATGTACCATACTCCATGGACAGAAGGTGCAAAATATCCTGTTACCCTGACGTTCGATTTCGAAAAACAACCGCAAATAGATTATTTTATTTACTACCCCAGGACAGACATGCTTAACGGGTTGTTCGGAATAGTGGAGATATGGGCGGGTACAAAATCCAGTCCGAAACTGAAAAAAATAGCAACCCATGATTTTCAGGAGTCGAATGCTCCGTCATATTTTCAATTTCCTCAATCCCTGAAAGATCCTCTTAAGATCGAATTAAGGGTGATGTCGTCCGCGACACAGGATTATAACCAGCATGTTTCATGTGCAGAAATAGAGTTTTATAAAAAAGAATAGAACCAGACCAAAAGTAGATGATAAAACCGGAAATAAAAATTACTTCTGAGTAACAATTTTTATTTCCGGTTTTTATTATATTTACGCAAGAATAAAAGATTGCGTGTTTTTTACAGGGTTATAATTTGTAGAGAATAATTTTAATAAATACATTGAATTGAAAATACGTTATTGTGTATTCGCAATAACCTTAAAAGCAAAATTATGATAAAAAAATTACTTGTTATCTCCTGTTTTATGGTTTGTCTTGTTATGTTACATGGTCATGATTTTCTATCTGAAAATCGGAGGATCAATGAGTCCGTTCAAAACTCGTTTGAAAATAGAGATTACAAACAAGAGGAGAGCATGCTGCATAGAACCGATCTTTATTCCGGACAGGAACCTGCTGTACCTGTAGAAGCTTCAACCATACTTACGCCTGGGGAAATGAAAAAAGATATTGACTTTTTCTTTAATACTATAGTAAAGGTGCATGTAAATATCTATGCTTTTGTTACAAAGGAAACCATGGATGAAAGGAAAAACCAGCTATATAAGTTATGTTCAAAACCCATGAAAGCCATTGATTTCAATAGATATATGTGCCGGTTGAATGATATGTTTGACGGGCATACTTCAGTCTCATTTGATTATGATCAGGAATTGAATAATTATGATGGATTTTTCCCTTTACCTGTAGATATTGTCGGAGGGGAAATGTATTTACTGGATGGGAATGGCACTAAAAAAGGTCGTATATTATCTATTAACCAGGTACAATCATCGGATATTTATAACAAGATAATTAATATCAATGAGATAAATGCTGCAAGTGAATTAAGGGTATCTCCAAGATTTTCGCAGTCATTGTATATTCAGACTGATATACAGGCTCCTTATTCTGTAGTCACAGAAAATGGTACCACTGTATTAGAAGGAGTTCCCATGAAAGATGTAAAAAAAATGCCTTCTGGGTTTGATAGACAAACCCCGGTCACATTTCGGATGTACCCGGAAAAGTCAATAGCCATCATTGATTACAACAGCTGTTTTTTTGGACTGGATGAGGCTATGCAAAATCAGCTGAATACTTGGTTCGATAGACAATTCAGGGAAATAGCAGATAAGAAAATAAAGACCCTTTTTATTGATATCAGTCGCAATGGGGGAGGGTATACTGATAATAATGATCATTTATTCAAGCGTATCAAACATGACGATACCATTCGTTTAACTTATGCTGTGCAAAAACAATATGACCCTTATGTAGAAGATGGAAAAAAAGAATTAGGGTACATGAGAAGCGATACCTTCACCAATATTACTTTACCTAATCGGACTGGTTTTGATGGGAATATTTATCTGATTCAGGGATATGGGAGTTATTCTGCAGCTATTGATGTTGCTGAATGGATGAAAGAATTAGATAAGGCGAAAAATATTGGAGAACAAACAGGTCAGGCTACGGCCGTTTATATTGATATGGCTGGATTTAAATTACCGAAATCGCAGATTTATTTTGGTTGTGCCTATAAATACTGGAAAGCTTTGCCCGATGGGAGGGAAGACCAGGGTGTGTTGCCGGATGCGTCCGTGAAGCTGGATTATAGTAAATCAAAATATGAACTGACCGATTTATTGTCTTTCCTGCATCAGATCGATCCGGAACTTTCGTCTGGTCCCGAAGAATTTCCCAAAGGAACCAAACTGATGGTCAAAAATGCAACAGCCAGTGACCACCAACCGAATGAAAATATCGATAAAGCACTGGATGGAAATTTTTATACCAGATATCATTCTCCATGGCGGAAAAGTGTGGTATATCCTGTTGTCCTGACATTCGATTTTGAAGAACAGCCACAAATCGATTATTTTATTCACTATCCCAGAACAGACATAATTAACGGATTATTTGGAAAAGTGGAAATCTGGGCAAGTACAAAATCCAGTCCGGAATTGGAAAAAATAGCAACCCATGATTTTCATGAATCGAATGCTCCATCATGTTTTCAATTTCCCAGATCACTCGAAGATCCTCTTACGATTGAGTTAAGGGTAATGTCATCAGCAAGTCTGGATGATGATATTAAACGTGTTTCCTGTATGGAGATAGAGTTTTATAAAAAAGAATAGAACCAGATCAAGAAAGGTGATAAAACCGGAAATCAAAATTACTCCCGAAGAGCAATTTTGATTTCCGGTTTTTATTATTTTTACGCAAGAGTAAAAGTTTGCGTGTTTTATATCAGGATATAATTTGTGAAAAATAATTTACACTAAAATATAAGACGCATGCTGTATGCATCTTCTCCATCTGTATAATAGCGGTGCTTCACGGATGTTTTTGTGAAGCCGTTCTTTTCATATAATCTTATGGCAGCCAGATTGGTGGTTTTCACTTCAAGTGTCATGGCTTTTGCCCCCTTCTCACGGGCATATTCAGTAGCTTTGGCTATCAACTGTTGGGCCAGGTTTTTGCCCCTTCCTTCGGGATGCACGGCAATAGAATAGATTCGAAAAAGACAGGTTCTTTGGTTGAAAGTCAATGAAATATAGGCCATTATTTTTCCTTCGTATCTTAAGACATAAAATCTGCCTTTTGCTTTACTGATCAGGTAAGAGAATTGTTGTTTTGAAAATCTGTCCGAATCAAAACTCAACTTCTCGATTTCAAGGATCTGGTCAATATCAGCGAGTGTAGCTGTATCAATGGTGATCTTTGCTTCCATCTCAGTAATAAAACCGGTGGTTAATAATGTTTCATTTCCATTGCCCTGACAAAATGATTCAGGATGCGGTAATAAAGTTCATCACCTAATATGGCGTCCTCAACTTCATAATCAATGCTCGGATTGTCGTTGATCTCGATCACAACCGCTCTGTTGTTCACCACTTTTAAATCCACTCCGTACAATCCCTTCCCGATGAAAGAAGTTGCTTTGACAGCTGTTTTAAGTATATTTTGAGGAACCTGGTAAATCGGGATCGTATCAACCAGGCCGGTTTTGTTTTTTCCGGTATTGGATGAATGATTGTATATCTGCCAATGTCCTTTGGCCATGTAATATTTACAGGCAAAAAGAGGTTCTCCGTTCAGGATACCGATCCGCCAGTCATATTCGGTGGGAATAAACTCCTGTGCTAGTAAAATAGCTGATTTTTCAAATAAGATATCCAATGCATCTTTTAGTTCCGATTCACAGGTGATCTTCCGCATTCCATGAGAAAAAGACCCATCCGGTATTTTTACAATGAATGGATTACCCAGTTGCTGGCTAATGTTATCAAAAGAATTATCATTCGACCGGAAAATAAGCATGGAAGCCGGTGCCGGAATTTTTTCCTTTTCCAGCAATTCATTTAAATATACTTTATTGGTGCATCGTATAATAGACATCGGATCGTCGATCACCACCATATCATTTAGTGTCGCTTTCTGTGACAGGTGAAAAGTGATATGATTCAGGGCAGTGGTGGTACGTATGAAAAGCGCATCGAATTCCATTAACCTGGTTGCATCGTCTTCAGTGAGTAATTCGGCATAGATATTCATTTTTCTGGCAATTTCCAGGAATTTATTCAATGCCT